>CAIXUF010000930.1 GCA_903922535.1 Candidatus Hydrogenedentota bacterium | reverse complement strand
ATCTGTTCCATGTTGTTGACGTTGAACGCGCCAACGCCGTACCCGCCCTTGGCGGCTTCATCAAGAATCTGGCGCATCGGAACGAGAGGCATGACCGAGTCTCCTTTCGCAAGTGATTGCGAAGTTTGGGGTTAGCACAGCCGGATTGAAGTGCCTGCTGGTCCCCCAATGAATGTCTTGGAGGTCCGGCAGACCGTCGATGGCTGCCCTGAAGAAGCACAAGTGAATGGGTGCGCCGATCCCGATTCGACCGAACGAAACCCATTCAACACCATCGAGAGTGTACACAAAATCGGGGTCCCGTTTCAAGCTTTTATCGATTTGGGCCGCAGAAGGGCGGTTTTTTGCGGAAAACCCCGGATTATTCTCCTGCGGTAATGCCCCGGCGTTGCTAAGTGCAACTTGGGGGGAGTGAGGGAAAAAGCGCTATATGGAGCGCGGTGGTAGAGCGTAGCATCGACACCGCTTTGGCTGGCTTTCGTGCGAACTAAAGCCAAAGCGGCCTCGGTGCCGCCACACTCCAAAACCGGCTTGCCCGTGGCTCCTTTTTTATGTCTTTCTTCCCGTCCTATTTCTCCACGCTCGCCCCCATGATGCCGAAGATGATGTCATTCGCGACGGCCTCGACTTGAACGGTTTGCAGCGTCTTTCCCTCGGACAGTTCAAAGCGCACCAGGTGCGCTTCCGTGTCCACATTCACCGGCTGAAACATGTCCTTGACCTCGATGGACCCCTTCGGGCCGAGACGCCCGCCAATATTCTCGAAGCCGTTGGCCGCCGTGTCGTGCCAGCGGCCGCACCAGGTGCTCCAGCAATCGCCGATGTCCATCGGCGAGACCAGGTCTTTCTGACCTTGTGTTCCGTCGCCGTAGTGCAGCGTGATGCGCAGGTGCGGCATGTGGCTCTGCACGGGGAAGGACTCGCCGCTCAGCATGAGATACAGCGCCTTGCCCGCCGCATTGACGGGGAAATCGAGCCGCACGGGATAGGCGCCTGCCTGCGTCACGATGCCGATATTATTGCCTTCCTTCGCCGTCTTGAACGGAATACCGTCCGTGGTCCAAGCCGTACCGTCGTCGCCCACCTTGGCGCGCCATGCCGCGTCGCTCGGCATCTGCACCGCATCGCCATGGTGCCGGTCGCCCAGGTGGCTGCGCCAGTAGTCGAAGCCGACCTGACTTGCGGGCAGGGCCGGACGGGTCGCCTCTTTCTCCACCTTTGCCAGCGCGCCGGTGATGGTGGCGTTAAAGGTGCCCGAAAGGTCGACGAGTGACCAGCGGTTCAGGTCATGATCGCCCGCGGCGGGCGGCGTCCAAGGTTTGACGGGGGCGTCTGCCACAGGCATTGGAGGCGGTGCGATCACCTTTTCGGCCAGGGTGTAGCGGATGGTCAGGGTGCCGTTGTGGGTGGCTTCAGTCTTGATACAGACCCACTTCAGGCCGTTGCCCTCCTCGATGGTGTATGGGGCTTTGCCGTAGGCCGCTTCATCGATGGTCTTGGCGCGCAGCGGTATCCGGAAATGCACCGGCAATTCTTTGACGCTGTCCCAGGTGACGGTGACGCTGCCTTTGTCGCGCTTCCAATGATAGGCCACAATGTGTGACTGGATGGACGCTTCCGGCCAACCGGACGGGAACTGCGGCGTCACGGTGATGTAACCGTCCGGCAGATGTGGCACGATGCCGAAGAGTCCTTCGGTCAGTGTCCGCCCCCACATGCTGATCCCGTCGGCGAATTCGTCGTTGGCGCGCTGGCGTCCATCTTTCGTGCTGTGACAAGAAAGGCCACCCGGCGTGGGGCCGTTGTAGATGCCGCAAAGGCTTGCGCGCAGCAGCGCGTAGGCGTCGTCGCCACGGCCCGCGAGGTAGTGCGTCAGCGCGAAGTTCAATTCCTCGCCGTAGGCCATTTCGTGGGTGCTGTGCGTGTAGGACCGGCCCGAATTGGGATACCAGTTGGAACTCCACGCAAGTCGGCCGCCGCCCGGCGTGTTCTCCCATTTCAGGTGCGCATGCGCCCAGTCGAGCATCTGCCCAATCTGGGTGGTGTCAGCCGCGCCGAATTCGGCGGCGTGGTAGATCGTCGGCAGTTCGGGCTCCTCGTGGTGCAGCCCCGCGCCGCGCGTGTCGATGTACTCGGCAAACACGCCCTTGTCGGCCATCCACAGCTTTTGCTGCATCGCCGTGCGAATGCGCGCGGCCTTGTCGCGGAAGGGTGCGGGGCCCTCGCCGAGTTTCTCTGCGAGTCTGGCGAGAAACGTGTTCGCGCCGAGCATGTAGGCCGAGGCCTGCGTGCACTGCCCGCCGATGTACCAGTGCGAATCGCTAATCCACGTGTTGAGCGCGTTTTCGTAGAGGTCGGTGTTGCCGGGCTGGAGCCGCCGGTCCTCCCACGCCAGAATGCCCTTCAGCACGGGGAAGATCTCCCGCATCAGGTCGAGGTCGTTGGTGTAGTCGAAATACTGGCGGACCTGGTCCAGAAACACCTCGTCCATGTTGTAAAACACGCCGCCCGGCGTGTCGAGCAGGCTGCTGATGGCGCCCGCATCGTCGCCCTTCTGGATAAGCGCGCCGCTGACCTGGTTCCGGATGGCCCGCTGGATGCGGTCAGTCCAGCCGTAGCAGTTCGAGCCGTACCAGCCGCGCCAGCCCAGGTAGCCGAAGCGCCACGACCACGCGCCGTGCATCACCGTCGAGTCGCCCCAGGTGCCGTCCGTGGCAAAAGCCATCATCGTCACCGCCGCGTTCAGATAGGGGTCCGGCGTCTGCACGGTGATGCGCTCGGCGATGGCCTTGTTGCGGGCCAGCGCCGCCGCCCAGGCATCCTCCGGATGCTTGATCGCATCCGCAATGTTGCCGCCCGCGCCCACCACGATGTAGCCGTCCGCCTGCCCTTCCGGCAGCGCGACCCGCTGCACCGCGACCCGGTTCTCCTGCGCGCCGCAGCTCCATTCCGCCGTGGCCAACAACTCCGCCGGGGATTTCGCAAAGGCCTCCGGCGCGCCCCAGCCAAAGGGCTCCTTCCACGAACTGCCGCCGGAAAGTTTCAGCTTCCAGCCGTCGAGATGGCGCGCGGCGGCAAAGGGTTCATTCAAGACCACATCCGGCTTGGCATAGGCGCGCGTGAGCGTGAACTGGTTTTCCGAGAGTTCAATGCGATCTTTCGCGCACTGCTCCGGGGCAAAGGCAAACTCCTTCGCGTTCATCGCGTAATTGGTAAAAAAGGCCGACGCCCCGCCATAGGCCCACACCAGCCGCGCGCCATTCGGCAGTCCCTCCGCGTTCACCTTAAGCATTACGCCCACGCTGTCCGACAGCGCCGTCGCCTCCAAAGCAACCTTTACCCCCGGAAAGGCCGGGTCGGACAGCGCATAGCACATCCGCCCCTGCACATAGCGCACCGTGATTTCCGGCCATTCATGCAGCCACTTGCCCGTGCCGTCCTCCATGACCAGCCCGACGATCAAATGCCCCGACAGCCCGCCTGCCGAATGCATGTCAAAAAGGAAACGCGGCTCGTTGTACGCCAGCACCAGCGGACGGAACCCAAAGAGGGTCAGCTTCTCCCGTTCCGCCTCTTTCCACAGCAGCGCCTTGTCCGAGGGCGGATAGAGCGGCCGCCGGTGCAGCCGCGGATTGTCGCCGCTCGGCGGCCCGGCAATCGCATGCCCCTCGCCGAAGGCGTTCCGCGCCGTGTCCACCACGCCAATCTGTGACCCCGTGGCAGGCCGTGGCACCGACGGGTCCGCGGTTAGGGTGATTTCGAAGCCGCCGTCGATGGGCCGGTAACAGTCCGCCATCGGTGGGGCATCGGCCGCCGCCGCGCCCATTACGATTCCTGCCGCACACACTATCATGCCGATCATGCCGATTCTCCTGGTTTCATGGACTTTATGGACGACATGGACACGATGGACGGCATGGACGCCGAGCGGCACTCCGTCCATCAAGTCCATATCGTCCATAAAGTCCATAGTGTCCATGGCGATTATACGAAAAAGCGTGGCCGGGAACCGTTTGGGTTCCCGGCCGGGCGTGCGCTTGGCTCCGCAGTCTATCTTACAGAATCTTGGCGATCTGCACCGCGTTGGACGCGGCGCCCTTGAGCAGGTTGTCGGCGACAATCCACATGTCGAGCGCGCTGGGGTGCGACAGGTCCTCGCGGATGCGGCCGACGAAGGTGTCGTACTGTCCGGCGGCGTTGACGGCCAGCGGGTACAACTGCGCGGACGGGTCGTCCTGCACGATGACGCCGGGGGCGTTGCGCAGGATTTCGCGGGCCTGGTCCGCGGTCAGCTTCTTTTCCGTCTCGACGTTGACCGACTCGCTGTGTCCGGTGTAGACCGGGACGCGGACCGTGGTCGCCCTGACCATGATGCCCTGGTCGCCGAGAATCTTCTTGGTCTCATTGACCATCTTCATCTCTTCGCTGGTGTAGCCGTTCTCCTCGAACGCGCCGCTCTGCGGGATCTGGGGAATCACGTTGAACGCGATCTGGTGCGGGAAGATCTTCGGGACATAAGCTTCGCCGGACACGATCACGCGGCGCTGCCTGCGCCGGACACGGCCTGGCAGGTGGACACGATGACGCGCCGGATGCGGGCGGCGTCATGCAGGGGCTTGAGCACCACGACCATCTGGATGGTCGAGCAGTTCGGGTTGGCGATGATGCTCTTGCGCCATGCATGCCTGGCTTCGCCCGCACTCACAGTAGACTCACCCCCCCGCGCCTGCAAGCGCTTCCCACGGGGGCCGCTTTCGCTTTTCGCGTTCAGGCAGATTCAGGGTGAGTCAATTTGCTTTCTTGAATTTCACACTAAGAGCCTCTATGCTGTCGGCTGTCTTTGGCGCGGCGCAGGGCGCCGCATGACTTCAGCCGTTTCCGGCGGCAAGGAGCGTTTCATGCTGGGCATTCAGGACAAGTGGGTTTTTCTCGGCTACGCCCTAAGCGTGGCGAGCACGCTGTTGTGCGTGGTCTACGGCATCGCAACCTGGAACAAGGGCGCGGAACCGCTCCGACAGGAAGACGTGGCGTGGGCACAGGAAGAAAAAGAGGACGCGGAGTAGCCGCACCGGCCGTGTTTTTGACGGGCCGCGCGCATGCGCCGGCCGGAGAGGGAATTCAATGAATCTCATGACTGTCATCATTGTCGTCATTTACATGGGCGCCACGGCCATACTGGGCTATGTGGGCTGGCGCCAGACCAAAACGGCGGCGGACTACCTGATTGCCGGACGGCAGGCGCACCCAGTGGTGATGGCGCTGTCCTACGGGTCCACCTTCATCAGCACGGCGGCCATTATCGGCTTTGGCGGCGTGGCCGCCAATTTCGGCATGGGCCTGATGTGGCTGGTGTTCTTCAACATTTTCGTGGGCATTTTCCTGGCCTTTGTGGTTTTCGGCGGGCGCACCCGCCGCATCGGGCATCATCTCAACGCCCACACCTTTCCCGAACTGCTCGGCAGGCGCTACAACAGTCGCTTCCTGCACCTGTTCACGGCGGTGGTGATCTTCTTCTTCATGCCGCTGTATGCCATGGCGGTGATGAAGGGCGGCGCGGCGTTCCTGGCGACCACGTTTCAGATCACGCCCCAGGTTGCGCTGTACATTTTCGCGCTGATCGTGGTGGCTTATGTGATCCCCGGCGGGATCAAGGGCGTCATGCTGACCGACGCGCTGCAGGGCGGGATCATGCTGGTGGGCATGATTGTGCTGTTCGTCTGGACGTATGCTGCGCTGGGCGGGGTGACCGCGGCGCACCAGGCGCTGACCGACATGGGCGGACAGGTGCCCGCCTCGCTGACGGCCATGGGACACCAGGGCTGGACCTCGATGCCCAAGTTTGGCTTTGCCGCCGCCGGCGCGCCCGCGGCCACGGCGCACCAGTATGACCTGTGGTGGATCATGATCAGCACGCTGACCCTGGGCGTGGGCATCGGCGTGCTGGCGCAGCCCCAGCTTATCGTGCGGTTCATGACGGTCCAGTCGCAGCAGTCGCTTAACCGCGCCGTGATCATCGGCGGCGTGTTCATCTTCTTCATGGTCGGCGTGACCTACGCGGTCGGCTCGCTGTCCAACGTGTACTTCGCCCAGAAGGAGAAGATTTCCTGCAAAGTCGTTGATGACAAGGTGCTGATGGACCCGGGCGAGAAGGGCGACGCCAAACTGAGCCTGCTCCCCGCCGACGCCTCCGAGGAGGTCAAGAAGCGCGCCAAGACTTTCGTGGCCTACCGGCTGCCCGGTGAGAAGGAGGACCAGGCGCTCCATTACGTGCTGAAGACGCCGGCCATGAAGATCATGAAGGGGGAAAGCGGCGCGCCGGACACGCTTCAGCCGGGCCTGATCTCCATCGCGCGCACAATAGACAACGTCACCACCATGAAGGGCAACGTGGACAGGATCATTCCCATCTTCGTGAACTCTGCCCTGCCCAAGTGGTTTGAGGTCGTGTTCCTGCTCACGCTGCTCGCCGCGGCCATGAGCACGCTGTCCAGCCAGTTCCACGCCATTGGCACCTCCATCGGACGCGACGTGTACGAGGAAATCACGGGCCGTGCGGGAAGCACCGTGATTGTCACCAAGCTCGGCATCGTGATTGGCCTAATCATGGCGCTTGTGCTCGGCAACATGGCGGGCGACAGCGTCATCGCGGTGGCCACGGCCATCTTCTTCGGCCTGTGCGCCGCCTCGTTTTTGCCGGTGTACCTTGCCGGGCTGTACTGGAGACGGCCCGGCCCGCGCGCGGCCATCGCCAGCATTATCGCCGGTTTCCTGGTCAACACCTTCTGGATGGTGTTCGTCAACGCCAAGGAAGCCGCAGGCGTGGGGTTGTGCATGGCGCTGACCGGAAAACCCACGCTCGTGCCGCCCACGTGGAGCGTCACGTGGAATGTCGTCGACCCGCTGGTGGTCGCGCTGCCCGCCGCCGCCATTACGCTGGTCGTCTGGGCGCTCGTTGACAAGCCCATGGACCCGGCCTATGCGGAGTACGTGTTTGGCGGGCCAAAGCCGAAAAACAGCTAGTGACTGCCTGAAATTTGCACGCGCCCTGGTGCGCTCCCCACTTTTGGTATACTTTTGACCAGCGGTGTCCACCGTGTCTGTTTGGTGTCTCGCGGCAGGACCACACGTTGAGGGAGCAACGGCACCGGAGTTTGGGAGATGAACCGAATCGTAGTTTCCGTCCTTGTGCTGGGATTTGGGATGTCTTTGAGTGCGTACGCGCTGACGGGAAGTGGTGATTCCGGCGACGGGCCGCTCGACACGGTGCCGCCGAAGCTGGAAAGCGTGGCCCCGATGTCAGTTTCGTCGCTGGAAGTCTGCTTTAACAAGCCCATGCTTGCGCCGGGAGCCACAACACCGGGTAATTACACCATCTCGGGCACGGGTGCAGGTTCTTTGCGCCCCCATCCGGCGTCGGTTGACGGTGGCGGCCCGTATGTGCTTGGCTGGACCTCGGGAGAAATGCTTGCCTCAGACATTACGCTGACGGCCACGGGCATGCAAGACACGGCGGGCAATCTGATTGATGCGGCGGGCAGCACCGTTCAGGGGATGGGTGTTGGGGCAAAGGTTTCGTTGTATACCTCGCCTTTGGCGCTGGTGATGCTGGCGGCAGGTATTCTGGTTCTCGTCGGGCGGCGTCACCGCATTTGCGCGGCGCCTCTGCTTGTGCTGGCGGCGTTGGCCGTCGCGCCCCCGTCATCTGCGCAGGCGCCGACAGTCTCAAAGGTCGTTTTTGTGCAAAGCCCAAACGGCACGGTCGGCACGAAAGTGGACATCACCTATGACCTTGTTGCCCCGGGCAACCCGTGCCATATGACGGTGTCCCTGTCGAAAGACGGGGGACGCGACGGATTCATCCATCCCGTCACCTCGATCACCGGCGATGTTGCCGGAGTGACCACCGGAACGGGCAAGCACATCGTATGGGACATCGCGGCGGACTATCCGAAGCAGGCAATCGCAAATGCCCGCATCCGCGTGACGGCGGATGACACGCCGTTTATCCCGGCGCCGGAAATGCTCTCCGTCCCGTCGGGCAGCTTCGCGATGGGCAACAGCGGGGTCGGCGACGACGCGGCGGAAAGCGCGCCGAATGAGGTGCCGCAACATCAGGTGACGCTGGGGGCATACCAGATCGGCAAATACCACGTGACGAACAGGCAGTACTGCGACGTGCTGAACTGGGCGCTCGCGCAGGGGTATCTGAAGACCCAGGCGGGTGCCGCCTGGGCTGGAACGGGCGACATCTATGCGGGCGGCAACTTGCAGATCATTCTTGCCTATACACGCAGCGACTGCAATATCTCGTATTCGGGCGGAGTCTTTTCGTCCAAGACGAGGACAGGCCTGCCGGGCACGACAAGCTACTCCATGGACGCGCACCCGGTGGAGAACGTGACCTGGTACGGCGCGGCGGCGTTCTGCAACTGGCTGAGCCAGTGGCAGGGGCTGGCGCCCTGCTACGACATGACCACGGCGAACTGGCCGCTGATGGCGGCGCCGCCGTCGCCGGGCGGATACCGCCTGCCGACGGAGGCGGAATGGGAGCGGGCTGCTGCATGGGATGGCACGAAGCACTGGATCTACGGGTTCACCGGCGACACCCTGACGGGAATGGACCGCGCCAACTGTTTTATCGAAAGCGACATGACCCCGAACAACGTGGAACTGGGCAGCGTGAATCCGCTGGGCCTGACTTCGGTGCCCTACACCTCTCCTGTGGGCTGGTTCGACGGGCGGAACGTGAGCCCGTACGGGACTGTTCAGACGCTGAACGGCGCGAGTCCGGTGGGCGCGTACGACATGAGCGGAAACGTCAATGACTGGTGCGGTGACTGGTTTGCCGACTATGGTTCAGCCGCACAAACGAATCCGAAGGGGCCCGCTTCCGGCTCGGCCCGCGTGGCCCGGGGCGGCAGTTGGGACGCCAGCGGCTTCGACTACGGCCGGTCGGCGAGCCGCTACGGCTACGGACCGGCGTACGCGGACTACGGCATCGGCCTTCGCCTTGCCAGGTCTTAATGCCTGGCTGCTCTCCTGCTTTATCACTTAATCTCTGAAGTGAATGGCAAAGCGCGGGCCGGAAGAACCAAGAAGCGCGACAGATCGATGGGGCCATTCATGTCACAGGACAGGCGGAGTGTCGTTAGGGTCTTCGGACTCTTGATGGCCAAAGACACACATTCAGCGCACGTTGTAAGAGTCGATGCGTGGCACGGAACGGCAGGCCGTTTGCAATGTGTGCCCGATGGACCGGAAAAGGACCGGAGCAACATTACAAAGTCCATTGACCCAACGCCGCCCCCTCGAAAACCGTTGCGCAGTTGGAAAGAATGGTGGGCGAAGAGGGGGCCGAACTCTCATGGACTTGCGACCAACGGATTTCTGATCCTTTGCCCCGGCGTGGCGTACTTGGACCGCGGCGGATGTTTCCGGGTTAATGGTAAATCCCGGCGCGAATGTCGGCGAACAATGACGTCGCCTTCTCGGCGGCGTGCGGGGTCGTGATGATTGCGAAATCCGCCGGACCAGTGAATTCGGGCAGGAGTGTGGTCCGCACGCCGCTCGACGACACGTCCATATAGAACACGCCGTCCGGTGTGGGCACGAATCCCTTGGCCCGGTATAGACTCGGCCCCAAACCTTCCAGCGCCGCGCGGAAACGCGCCAAGTCCACAGGGTGGGTAAAGCGCACGCTTGCCTTGGCGTAGTTGGGATCTCTGCATTGGGCGTATTCGCCCCCGACGCGGCGCGGGGCTGCACCGCCGAAGAAATCCAAGTCAATATGGCCGTATTGCGTTCGGGTGATTGTGGCGGCGGGATTGATTTCGCGCACGGCCTGTTCGGTCGCGCAAAGGGTTTCCTCGTCGAACAGGTCGCTCTTGTTGACCAGCACGTGGTCGCTGGTCTCGACCTGTGCGCGGAGGTTGGGCAGGGTCTGCAGGAGGGTGGCGAAGGTGCCTGGGTCGGCGACGGCGATGACCGACGCGATTTGGTAGACCGCATCGAGCCGGGTTTCGGCGAGCATGCGTGCGACGACTTTGGGATTGGCGACGCCGCTGGCCTCAATCACCACGCCTTCAATGTCCCCACCAAAATGGTCCGGCAGTTCTTTGAGCACGCGGATGAATTCGGTCACCAAGCAGGTGCAAAAGATACTGCCGCCGGGCAGTCCCAGCACCTGGCCGGGCGCGTCTTGTTCCAGCACGGGACCGTCCACATCCACCGCCGCGAATTCATTGACCAGGAAGAGCAGCCGTTGCCCGGTATGCCGGTGCGCGATGTGGCGCAGCAGCGCCGTTTTGCCGCTGCCCAGAAACCCCGTTACCAGGCAGGTGGGGATCATAGGGATTCCGAGGCAGGCGGGACGCCTGCGGTACGGGTGGGGATCATGTCTTGCCCATTTCCCGGGCCTTGTCCTCGATGGCCTTCACCAAGGTGTCGATGTCCGGGATGATCGAGATGAATTTGGCCTCGCCGTCGATGCAGATGGCGGGGATGTTCTTCACGCCCAGGTTGGCCATGTAGCCGATGCCCTCGCGGCTCTTGACCTTGTGCTCGCGCACCTCGACCGCCACGTTGGCCCGTTCGGCGGCGCGGAGGGCCGCATCGAGGGTGTACAGGCAGGGCGCGCAGGCGGCGGAATCGAGCGTGATGCAGTCCACGATGACCGCCTTCTCCTGCGCGAAGTTCGGCAGCTTGATATCGTCGAAGGGGCCCATGTCCGTCACGACCACGGTGGTGCGCGCCACCTGGCGCTGGTATTCGTCGTGGACCATTGCGGTCACGGCCTGCAGATTGGTCTCCGGCGTGCCATAAGGCAAATCGCATCCCGGCGCAAGAATGAAGCCCGTGGTCCCCGCCGTGTCGATGCAGCGGATCGCGTCCAGCATGGCGTCGGCCGGTTTGCCCAGCAGCAGCACTGTGGTAAGTTTGAGGTTGCCCCCGGCCGACTTGCCGCTCCGCCGCGCCAAATGGCACAGCAGTTCCAGCGGAATGTTCTCGTCCACGGACAAATTGTCGCAGCCCGTCCGGCACATCACCTCAAGGTTGCGCGTTGCGTCGCCGCACACGAACAGCGAGGAGAAGCCGCCCCGGACCTTCACATGCGCGAACAGTTCGTTGAGGTAGGGCGAGACAAACTCGGCAAAATGCTCCGGGGAGATCTGGCTCGTCATGGGGTCGACCACCGCGATAATGTCACAGCCGCTTTCGAGGTAGAACTCGGCGGTCTTCCTGCCCACTTCCGTGGCGAAGGCCATCATTTCCTTTACCCGCTCCGGCGCCATGAGCATGTCGAGGAAGACGTCGCTGCCCCGCAGGTGCGAAACCAGGGTGAACGGCCCGGTAATCAGACCATACAGCCCGATTTCGCCGCCCAGCTTGCCCGCCAGCCGTTGGGTGGCCTCGCGCACCAGCGGGAAGCGTCCGCGGGTGACATCGAAAACGGGCAGGTCCTCCATGCGGCCTTCGCCCATCAGGGGATGGGACACCACCGACGGGGGCACCTCGTTCGCCCAATGCAGCTTGCAGTTCAGGATCTCGGCCTCCATCTGCAAATCAAAGACAATCGGCAGGCCGTCCGGGCGGTAGAGTTCGTATGCCCGTTCGAGTCCTTGGACAATGAGATCCGCCGACTGGAGGTATTCGGTGGCGGTCACCCCCAGGAGTTTTCCGCCATGGACTCCCACAAAGGGCGCCCATGCCGGGCGCGGGGTGTGCTGGCCCTGGATCGCCTTGAGCAACAGTTCTTTTCCATTCATCGGACGTTCCTTTCCTTCGGATAGCGAACCCAACCGGGACCAGACAATGAGCGCCTGTCATGGGCCCAATGGATTGTCACGCCCATATGTCATACAGGTTCACCCGGCACGAGTCAACAAATCTTGGGCGCGCATTCGTCCAGGGACAGTGCCCAAACGCTGTCATGGGAGAGGTCGGCAAGGAAGAGGATCACGGACAACTCCCCCTGCATCCTTGTGGATGCCTGGTCCGCCTTCCTGATTCTTGATTTTCTCATAAAACCGGATTTTTGCGTGATGCCGAAAAAACTTGCAATACGCATTGTACTAAATTATCCTCTTTGTGCGGTCAGCGGTGTCTCTGCCATCCATCCCCGCGTTATCGGTCAGGCGGTACGTGATGGCACAGCAGACTTTCCGGCAAGTGCCGGGCATCGCCGTCCGCATGGGTTCCACGTATCAGTCGGCAAGGATGCAAACAAACGGAGGGATTACTCCCATGAAGAAACTGGTGCTGGTTGGGCTGGGCATGTGGCTGGCGGGCATGATGTTGTGCGCGCCGGCGGGCGTGGCGGCGGAAAAAAAGGGTGAACCCGTCAAGATTGGCGCAATCTTCGCTGTAACCGGGCCGGCGTCCTTCCTCGGCGCGCCCGAGGAAAAGACGGCCAAGATGCTGGTGGAAAAGATCAATAAAGGGGGCGGTGTGCTGGGCCATCCCATTGAATTGGTCATCAAGGACAGCGGCGGCAGCCCGGAGAAGGCGGTGTCCTTCGCGAAGCAGTTGATTGAGGAGGAGAAAGTGCTGGCAATCATCGGCCCGTCGACGAGCGGCGAGACGATGCAGATCAAGAACCTGTGCGAGGAGAACAAGATGATCCTCGTTTCCTGCGCGGCGGCGGAGGTCATTGTGAATCCGGTCGCGAAATACGTGTTCAAGACCCCGCAGAAGGACAGCCAGGCGGTCACGTGGATCTTCAACACCATGAAGGAAAAGGGGATCAGCAAGGTCGCGATGTTGAGCGGCAGCGACGGATTCGGCAAGGCTGGCAAGAACCAGGTGGAGGGCATGGCGCAGGCCGCGGGCATTGAGATCCTGTGCAACGAGGTCTATGACGCCAAGGCAACCGACCTGACCGACGTTCTCACCAAGGTGAAGGGCACGCCGGGCGTTCAGGCGGTCATCAACTGGACGGTCGCGCCGGCCCAGTCGATCCTGCTAAAGAACATGAAACAAATCGGGCTTAACCTGCCGATGTTCAACAGCCACGGCTTCGGCAATCCCAAGTATGCGGCGGCGGCGGGCGAGGCGGCCGAGGGCACGCTGTTCCCGGCGGGACGCCTCCTTGTGGTGGACGAACTGGCAGACAGCCACCCGCAGAAGAAACTGCTTGCGGCGTACAAGAAGGATTACGAAAGCCTGTACAAGGAGGACGTGAGCACCTTCGGCGGGCATGCGTACGACGCCATCCTGTTTGTGACGGAAGCGATCAAGAAGGCCAAGTCAACGGACAGCGCCAAAGTGCGCGACGCCATCGAGGGGCTGAAGGGCCTGGTCGGCACGGCGGGCGTGTTCAACATGACCCCCGAGGACCACACCGGCCTGGCGCTGGACGCGTTTGAGATGATGACGGTCAAGGGCGGAAAGATCACCCTCTACAAGAAGTAGCCGCGGGAACGGCGGCAACATGTGAAGGTTTGGCGAAACAAAGCTCCGGTTGTTAGTATGGCCGGAGCTTTCGTCTACGGGATATTTCCATGGGCAGCGGCGATCTCATACTGCAATACCTGCTTTCGGGCATCACGAAGGGCAGCATCTACGCCGTCGTGGCGATCGGGTTCAACCTGATCTTCAGCGCGACGGGCGTGCTCAATTTCGCGCAGGGCGAGTTTGTGATGCTGGGCGGGATGATCGCCGTGACCCTGTCCTTTTACGTTCCGCTTCCGGTGGCGATCACGGGCGCGGTCATCCTTGTGGCGCTCCTCGGCTGCCTGCTGGAGGTGCTGTTTTTCCGCAGGCTCCGGCGGCATTCGATCATGCACATGATCATCATCACCATCGGCCTGTCCATTGTCATCCAGGAAGTCGTGCTGCATGTGTGGGACGAGAAGGTGCGGTCCCTGCCCTATTTCACCGGCAACGAGATTTCGTCCGTGGGCATCTTCGGCGCGACGATCTCGCCGCAGGTGCTGTGGGTGCTGGGCACGGTGGCCGTGGTGTTCGCGCTGCTGCATTCGTTCCTGCGCTATTCGCTGCAGGGCCGGGCAATGCGGGCCTGCTCGTCCAACCCCGAGGCGGCCATGCTGTCGGGAATCAACATCGCGAACCTGCGCACGCTGTCGTTTGGGCTGAGCGCGGGCATCGGCGCGCTCGCGGGCTGCGTGATCTCGCCGATCACCATGACCCAGTACGAGATGGGCGGGCCGCTGGCCATCAAGGGTTTCGCGGCGGCCATCCTGGGCGGTTTGGGCAATCCCACGGGCGCGGTGGTCGGCGGGCTGCTCGTGGGCGTGCTGGAGGCGTTCAGCGTGAGCAGACTGCCCGCGGCCTACAGCGATGTGACCGCGTTCGCGGTGCTGCTGCTGGTTCTTTTTGTGCGGCCGCAGGGGCTGTTTGGGTCGCCCAGCGGCGACGGCGTCCGGGAGTTCTGATGTGAAGCTGCGCCGGTTCATACTTGTGCCCCTGCTGCTCGCCGCGATGGTCGGCGTGCAACTGCTGCTGCGCGCCACTTCGCAGGAGTACTGCCTGACCCAGCTTACCATGGCGCTCTACTATGCGCTCGTGGTGGTCGGACTCGGGGTGATTATGGGCTATGCGGGCCAGGTGTCGCTGGGCCACGGCGGGTTCTTCGCGATTGGCGGCTACACGACGGCGGTGCTGACCACGCACGACTTCTCCGCGTTCAAGGACGCGGCCTGGGCCGGGCCGCTCAAGACGGCGCACTTCTTTGTCGCCAAGGAGGATCTCTTCGGCGGCCAGGTGATGGTGGTGACGCCGTGGGCGGCGTTCCTTGCGGCCATGGCCCTCACGATGGCGGTGGCCGTGCTGATCGGCTGGCCCGCACTGCGGCTCAAGGGCCACTATCTTGCCATGGCCACGCTCGGATTCGGCCTGATCGTCTACAAGATGGTGCTGGGCAGCGCCATTACCGGCGCGTCCGACGGCATCAGCAGCGTCCCTGAATGGCCGCTCTTCGGCGGGCTGGCGGTGTCGGGCAAAAGCGCGCTGCGCGTGCAGAACTATTACATCGCCTGCTGCGTCATGCTGGCCGTGCTGCTGCTGCTCCAGAACCTGGTGCGCTCGCGCGTGGGCCGGGCGCTGCTGGCCATCCATGACCGCGAAACGGCCGCCAACGCCATGGGCATAAACACGGCGTCGTACAAGCTGCGGACGTTTGTGCTGAGCGCGGTCCTGGCGGCGGCGGCGGGCGTGCTTCTCACGCACTACACGGGCGGCATCGGCCCGTCGGAGGCGAGCGCGCTCAAGTCGGTGCGCTATGTGGCGCTGGCTGCGGCGGGCGGCATGGCGAACCTGTGGGGCGTGGCGGTCATCAGCACGCTGATCAACTACCTGTCGCTGCGCGACTGGTTCGGGACCTATGACAACGCGGTGTTCGGGACGATGCTCATCATCATCGTCTCCATCGCGCCCGAGGGCCCGCTCAAGCCACTGGGCCAGGCCGCGCGCAAGCTGATCGGCAGATTGCGGCCGTCGGGGGGGGACAGTCATGGCGCTGCTTGAGGTGGACAATGTCCGCCGCAGTTTCGGCGGGCTCGTGGCCGTGGACAAGGCGTCATTCACGGTCGAGCAGGGGCTGGTCAAGGCGCTCATCGGCCCGAACGGCGCGGGCAAGACAACGCTCTTCAATATCGTGTCGGGCCTGCTGGCCACCGAAACCGGGCAAATCCGGTTCAAGGAGAAGCGCATCAACGGGCTGCGCCCGTACCAGATCGCGCGGGCGGGCATTGCGCGCACCTTCCAGAACCCGAGCCTGTTCCTGCAAATGAGCGTGATCGAAAACGTGATGGTCGGCCAGCACGTTCGGACCCGGGCCGGATTCCTGGCGTGCTGCCTGCGGTTTCCGGGACAGCAGCGGGAAGAGCGGGCGATCCGCGACGCGGCGATGCGGCAGTTGGACTTTGTGGGCCTTGCGCACCTGGCGGAGGTTTCGGCGGGATCGCTGACCTTTGGGCAGCGGCGCATGGTGGAGCTGGCGCGGGCGCTGGCCACGGAACCGGCGCTGGCGTTGCTCGACGAGCCGGCCAGCGGGCTGAACAACAGGGAAACAGCCGACCTGGGCGTGCTCATCCACAAGATTCGCGGCGCGGGCGTGACCGTGCTGCTGGTTGAGCATGACATGTCGCTGGTGATGGACATTTCGGACGATATCGTGGTATTGCACAACGGGACGCCCATTGCACAGGGGCCTCCCTCGGCCATTCAGAACGACCCGCGGGTCGTGGCGGTGTATCTCGGTTATGATGCCCAACATGTTGCTTAGAGTGCGCAACCTCCGCTGCGGCTACGGCAGCCTGGAGGTGGTGCGCGGCGTGAGCCTGCACGTGTGCGCCGGCGAGATCGTCGGCCTGCTCGGCGCAAATGGCGCGGGAAAATCGTCGCTGCTCAAATCGCTCGCAGGGCTTGTGGCGCCGTGGAGCGGCGAAATCATGGTCAACGGCCGGTCCACGCGGGGGTTGCCCGCATGGAAGGGCGTGAGCAACTCGATGGTGCTGGTGCCCGAGGGGCGCCAGGTCTTTGCCGAGATGACCGTGCGCGAAAACCTGCTGATCGGCGGCTACCACAACAAGGACCGCCGCATGGACCTGGAGATTGTGGTTGATCGTTTCCCGCGGCTGCGCGAGCGCATCAACCAACTCGCGGGAACACTGTCCGGCGGCGAGCAGCAGATGCTGGCGCTGGGCCGCGCACTGATGACCCGGCCCAAGATGCTGATGCTGGACGAGCCCTCGATGGGCCTTGCCCCGCTCATGGTCAAGGAGGTGTTCGCCGAGATCCTGAAGATGAAGGAACTGGGTGTGACCGTGCTGCTGGTGGAGCAGAACGCCGTGGCGACGCTGGGCATCGCCGACCGCGCCTACGTGATGGAGACGGGCGAGATCATTCTTGAGGGCGAGGCTCGCGAACTGATGAACAATCCGGAGGTGCGGCGGGCCTACCTCGGAAAAGGCTACAAGGAGGTCTGGGAATGAGGGTGTTCGAGCGCCGCTATGAGCTGATGCCGCGTGCCGAACTCGATCAGCTCCAGTTGGAGCGGGTGCAGGCGCTGCTGGTCCGGCTCAAACGCAACGTCCGCCGCTGCCGCGAACAGATCGGCGATGTGCGCGTCGAGTCGCTGGCCGACATGGCAAAACTGCCCATGACCACGCCCGAGGACATGCTCAAGAGCTTCCCCTACGGCATGTTCGCCCTGCCGTTGCGCGAGGTCATCCGGCTGCACTCGACCATGGGCGCGCAGGGCAAGCCGCTGGTCATCGGCCACACGCGCAACGACCTGGCCCAGTGGGGCCGGCTCGCCGCGCGGCAGTTGGTCGCCAGCGGCGTGACCGCCAACGACGTCATCCAGGTCTGTCTCGGCGCGGGCTTTTACCGCGGCGCGCTCGGCTACGTGCTCGGCGCGGAGCAGATTGAGGCCTCGGTCATCGCAGAGGAGCCGTTTCACATCGACTCGCAGTTGGCCATGCTGCAGAACTACCGGCCGACCACGCTGATCACCACGCCGGTCAACGCATGGGAACTCATGCGGATCATGGACGAGCGGCGGATCGATCCGCAGTCGTTCCACCTGCGCACCGTGCTGCTGTCCCGGCCCGTC
This sequence comes from Candidatus Hydrogenedentota bacterium, assembly GCA_903922535.1. Next base: position 5,259 of record CAIXUF010000930.1, on the reverse strand, counting down.
GACGCGGCAATGCGCGAGCAACTGCGCGCCGGGCTGCTGGTCAGTGTTCAGTCCAACTTTGGCATCGAGGAGGTTCTTGATCCGGGGCTGTGCGTCGAATGTTCCGAGGGCCGCTTCCATGTCAACGAGGACCATTTCCTGGCGGAGATCTGCAACGGCGAACTGGTGGTCACCACGCTGTGCCGCGAGGCCATGCCGCTGCTGCGCTACCGCACCCGCATCGCCTGCGAAATGAAACCGAACAAGTGTGCCTGCGGCCGCACCGGCACCGTCATCGTGCCCGGCGGGCGGCTGGATGAACGGCTGCGCGTCAGGGAAACCCCCTTCTACGAGGAACAGATCGCGCAGGTGCTTGAGCAGACGCGCGCCGCCGGCCACAAGTTTTGGACGAAGGTTTCGGAAAGCGACGTGATCATTTCGGTGCAGCTCACGACCGAACTCTTCTCCGACATGATGTGGCCGCTGGGAGAGCTGCAGCGCCAGATCGAGGGCGAGTTCCTGACGCGCCTGGGCATCCCCGCCGAGGTGCGTTTTGTGCAGAGCGCGCCCTGACAGTTGACGGCGAAGAACGGACAGTCACCCAAAGGAGTTTCGTCATGCGCATGATTCTCTGCCTGTTTGCCGTCTTTGCCCTTTCTCGATCGGTCTTTGCCGCCGAAGCCGTACCCACACTGCCCAACAGTTCCGCATCGAAACTACCCTCCCTGGCGCAGGGGAAGGAATGGCGGCTCAAGTGGAGCGACGAGTTTGACGGGAAGGAAATCGACACCTCCAAGTGGGAGGTGATCGGGGACAGCCCGCGCCGGGACGGGTTCTGGACCAGGAGCGCCGTGGGACTTGACGGTAAGGGCCATCTGGTGCTGTACACGAAACAGGAAGGGGACCGGTATGTCAGCGGGGCGGTGCGGACGCTGGGCAAGTTTGAGCACGCCTTTGGCTATTGGGAGGCACGCTGCAAGATGCCCACCCAGCCGGGCCACTGGCCGGCCTTCTGGCTGATGACGCCCGGCGGCCTGCCGGACGGCGTTGACAGGGGACGCGAGGGCACCGAAATAGACATTATGGAGAAAGCGTCGTTGAAGAGCATGGTGCAGCACACACTGCACTGGGACGGCTATGGGGAACATCACAAGTCGGAAGGCAAAGAGATAGACAGGGAGGGTCTGAACGAGGGCTTCCACACTTTCGCGGTCTGGTGGACGCCAGACAGCTATGCCTTCTACGTCGACGGCGAGGAGACCTGGCGCAGCACGGCGGGCGGCGTTTGCCAGAAACCCGTCTATGCAAAACTCACTGAGGAAATCGGCCCGTGGGCCGGGAAGATCCAAGAAGCCAAACTGCCCGATCAGTTCGTGGTGGATTACGTGCGGGTGTATGAGGCGGTGGACGCGGGGAAGCGCTGATCTGGGCCGCATGGACTGCATGGACTGTATGGACGGGATGGACGGGATGGACGGGATGGACGGGATGGACTTGCCGTTGAATCACCCGCAGGTTTGAGTCCATTACGTCCATCTCGTCCATACAGTCCATCCTGTCCATGGTTTGAGCCAATCAGGCCAACCCGGCCGCCGTTCCCACCATTCTCCTTGTCCCGACCCACAGCGCCCGGCTATGCTGTACTCCATGGACTGGAGCATTGAGACAGACGGGTTGGTCAAGGATTACGACGGCGTGCGCGCCGTTGATGGCATTGCCCTGCGTGTGGAGCGCGGCAGCTTCTACGGGTTTCTCGGGCCCAACGGCGCGGGCAAATCCACCACCATCAAGATGCTTACCGGCATTGTCGCGCCGAGCGCTGGCAGCGCCCGCGTTCTGGGGATGGACCTGCGCCGCAACGCGCTGGCCATCAAACGCCGGATCGGCGTGGTGCCCGAAGACCTTGGCCTTTTCGAAAACCTGACCGGCCTGGAATACCTCACCTTCGTCGGCCGGATGTACGGCATGCCCCGGCAGGTCATACTGGACCGTTCGGAGGAGCTGCTGTCGCTCATGGGCCTTGCGGACAGCGGCAGGGCGCTCACCTTTGAGTACTCCCACGGCATGCGCAAGAAGCTTGCCATGTCGGCGGCCATCATCCACGACCCCGAACTGCTTTTTCTCGACGAACCCTTCGAGGGCGTTGACGCCATCGCCTCGCGCACCATGCGCAAGGTGCTGGAGCGCATGGTCGAGCGAGGCGCGACGGTCTTCCTCACCTCGCACATTCTCGACATTGTCGAGCGCCTGTGCAGCCATGTGGGCATCATCGTCCAGGGCCGGATCGCCGCCCAGGGACGGCTGGAGGATGTGGCCGCGGGCGGACGGCTGGAGGACGCCTTCGTGGCGGCTGCGGGCATGCCCGCCGACTCCGACGCGGGATTGTCGTGGCTGGAGGCGCGTTGATGCCTGGGCAGGTGTGGGCGCTGATCGCGCTCAAGTGGACGCTGCTGCGGCACACCTGGCATGCGGGGCGGTGGGTGTCGCTGGCGCTGGCCGTCGGAATGAGCGTGGGCGCGGTCATGCTGTCGCTGGGGGCCGCCGTCGGCTTCTACTTTCTCGGCACGGCCGCGGCAAAGGCCGAAACGTCCGCTGTCCGCCTGCTGCTGCTCGACATTCCGGCGGCGACCTACCTGTTCTTCTGGCTTTGGGGGCTGCTGATGGAGGTGCAGCGCAACGACATCATTGATTTGCGCAAGCTCCTGCACCTGCCCGTGTCGCTGCCCATGATATTCCTGTTCAATTTTGTGGCCTCCCTTGCGGGCCCCCTGCTGCTGCTTTCGCTGCCGGGTGCCGTGGCGCTGTTGGCGGGGCTCAACGTTCCCTCCACGCCCATGGAGAAACTGCTCGCCCCCTGGCAGCCGTGGTTCGCGCCGCGGCCCGTGGTCTGGGGCGGCGCGCTGCTCTTTGCCGCCTTCGCCCTGATGCTCGCGGCATGGGCCTACTACCTGCGCGGCGTGCTGGCCATTCTCATGGAGAACAAGCGGCGGCGGCGGGTTGTGATGACGCTGATTCCCGTGTTCTTCATCGTGCTGGGCCAGTTGCCCGGGGTGCTGTCGCAGGTGCTTCAACTCCACCCGAAAGGCGCCGGGCCATCCATCGATGAGCAAACCATGCTGCACGGACTGGTTTGGGGCCATCTCGTCTTTCCGCCTGCATGGCTGCCCATGGGACTGTGGGCGCTCGGGAAACATGCTGCATCGCAGGCCATGCTCCTCTGCGGCGGGCCGCTGCTGATGACCCTGCTTGGGCTTGCCCTGGGATACCGCGCCACCCTGCGCCATTACACCGGCGCGGGGGCGCCCCTCGCAGCCCTCCGGGTGAAAGGGGCTTCCGCTGCCGGGGCTGTTGCCGCGCCGAAGCGGGCAAAGCCGGTCACGCTGCGCCGTCTGCCCTTCGTGGCCGATGACACGGCCGGACTGACCTGGAGCTTCTTTGCCGCCTACCGGCGGCACCCCAACATCCGGCTGCAAATGATCATGCCCCTCGCCTTTGGCCTGTTCCTGCTGTTCATGTACCGCGCCGGGGCCTACGGGGGCCGCATGACCAACGACCGCTCCTGGTTGCCGGTCGCCGCGCTGATCTGGCCCTACCTGAACTTCGGGGTGTTCCTCTTCAACGCCTTCGGCGCCGACGGCCCCGCCTTTCGCGGACTGGTGCTGCTGCCCACGCCGCGCCGGCGCTTTCTCGTGGCCAAGCACCTGGCCCTGTTCCCCTTCGTGGGCGGGCTTGCCGTGCTGTTTGTGGGTCTGGGCACCGTCCTAATCGGCACGCCGCGCTACCTGGCCGCCCTGTCCCTCGTCCACGTGGTCTGCCTCTATCTGCTCTTCTGCGCCGTCGGCGCGTGGATGTCCGTGCTGGCGCCCTACCGCATCGGCCGCGACGCGATGCGTGGCAAGGGCGACCGGTCCACCATGATGATGCTGGGCCTTGCCTCGATGCTGATTGTCGGACTGCTGTCCCTGCCCACGGCGCTGTGCCTGAGCCTTGATCCGCTGGCCGCCGTCCTGTGGAACTGGCACGGATTCCCCCTGAGCCTGCCCGCGACATTCCTGCTGCTGGGGCTGGCGGTCCTGGTCTACCGCATCAGCCTGACCCATGCGGGCGACCTGCTCATGGAGCGCGAAACCCGTGTTCTGGCCGCCGTGTTGCGCGACCGGGGCGAGTGAAGAGTAGACGCGGCCCTTTTTTGACCGCGGTGGCCATGCCACCGCTTTTGTGCGGAAGCGACGCTTCCGCAGGGGAACGCCGGGGCATGGCCCCGGCGAAGAAAAGCGGCGGCATGGCCGCCGCAGTCAAAAACTGACGGACTGGCGCTTCCCTATTCCGCCGCTTCGACGGGCTTGCGCGTGGTCTGTATCAGCCACACGATGGTCTCGCCGAGATCGCGCATGTTCTCCAGCGCTTCCTTGTCATTGGCCACGTCACCCTGGGCAAGGCCGACGCCGAAATTCCAGTAGGTCGAGCCGGGCACAATCATGCGCGACATCAGGAACATGTGGTTGATCGCGTCCAGCACGTTCACTGCGCCCCCGCGCCGTTGGGCGACCACGGCCGCGCCAATCTTGCGCGAGAGCATGTTGCCGTTTTGGCGGGCGACAAAGGCCGTCCGGTCGACAAACGCCTTCATTTCCGACGACATGTCGGCGAAATAGGTGGGCGAACCCAGAATGATCGCGTCCGCGTCATACATCTTCGCCAGCCACTCGTTTATCATGTCCTTGTCGTTGACGCAGCGCCGGACCTTGTTCTTTGCGCACCAGTAGCAGGCCTTGCAATGCTGCACACCGGTTCCGCCGACCTGAATGAGTTCGGTTTCCATGCCCGCCTCTTCGGCCGGACGGAGCGCCGTCCGCAGCAGAAATTCCGTGTTGCCGCCCTTGCGCGGGCTGCCGTTGAATGCCAGTACCTTCATGACGAATCTCCTTGTGAGGCACTTCCTCCACGCGCAATTATGATGCGCTTTCCCGGCTGGAATCAATGCGGAACCGCAAAGGGCACAGAGGCACACAGACGAACCGAGCAGCTTTACTCCATTGTTCTGTCCTGTGCATCCTGTTCATCCATGTCAAAGTCTCTTATGCCTTCTTCCGTATAATCCCGTGAATTCCGTGGTTCAGATCTTTCCCGTGTTTTGGTTGCGGCCAACGTGCTCCTCAGATGCAGTTCCCACGCGAAAACCAGTATAGTTTCGCCCGAGAACCGGGAAGAAGCGCAAAGGAGCACCGACATGGCATCGATTCCGAAGCCGGCCCCCGTGGCCGGGGACATGGACTGGTT
>CAIXUF010000929.1 GCA_903922535.1 Candidatus Hydrogenedentota bacterium | reverse complement strand
CGCCGTACGTGGCAATCGGACCGGAGTTCGACGGGGGCGTGTCGATGGACGAATTCGCCTTGCTCGTCACCACCACGTCAATGTTCCCCGTGGTTGTGGCGTAGTTGACCGTGTCCGTCGGCGTGTAGGTCACCGACTGCGAGGTCGTGCCCACCGTCGGAATCGTACCGGGCGTCGTCCAGGTGAAGGTGCCGCCGGAGGGCGTGCCGGACCCGCCGCTCAGCGTGAGACTGCTCAGCGCCGCGCCGTAGGTGGCAATCGGCCCCGAATTCGTCGGGGGCGTGTTGATCGTAGTGCTGGCTTTACTCGTCACCACCACGTTAATGTTTCCGGTGACCGGGTTGTAGTTCGTCGTGTCCGACGGCGTGTAGGTCACCGACTGGGACGTCGTGCCCACGGTAGGCTTCGTCGTCGGCGACGTCCAGGTGAAGGTGCCGCCCGCGGGCGTGCCGGACCCGCCGCTCAGCGTGAGGCTGCTCAGCGCCGCGCCGTACGTGGCAATCGGGCCGGAATTCGTCGGCTACGTGTTGATCGTCGAGTTCGCCTTGCCCGTCACCACCACGTTTACATTGCCGGTGGCGCTGTAGTAGAAGTTCGTGTCCGTCGGCGTGTAGGTCACCGACTGGGACGTCGTGCCGACAGCCGGAATCGTTCCGGGCGTCGTCCAGGTGAACGTGCCGCCCGGGGGCGTGCCGGAGCCCCCGCTCAGCGTGAGGCTGCTCAACGCCGCACCGTAGGTGGCAATCGGACCGGAATTCGACGGCAATGTGTTGATCGTCGAGTTCGCCTTGGCCGGCACGGTCGCGGAGCCCGTCTTGGACACCTGTGACCCGGTCGGCGGCGTGCCCGCCGCCGAGGCCGTGTTGGTGAGGCTGCCCGCGTCTATGTCGGCCTGGAGAATGGAATAGGTCGGGGTGTAGCTGGACGATGCACCCACGGCAAGGGTTGAAATGGACTGGTTCAGGCCCGTTTTCGTGTCGGTCACGGCAACGTTGTACAGTTTTACGTGGCCCGTGTTGGTCACCGTGACATTAAAGGTGGCAATGTCCCCCACCGTTTTGTAGACCAGCGGTGTTGCCGAGCCGTTGACCAGTGTTGCGGTCTTGGTGACCGACAGGGACGGCGCGGCATTGGTCGTGTCGAGGAAATTGTTCGCCGTATAGGTCGTGTAGGCGGTGACGTTCACCCGGACACGGTTGTCGGACACCGTCGCCGGCGTGCCCGTGTTGTCCGTGTCGAGAATGCTGGTGCATCCCGTCAGATCCTGTTCGATCACGACGTACTTGCGGAGCGAAAGATTGGGGAACTGGTAGAGTCCGGTGTCGTCGGTCTGCGCTTCGGCCACCAACGTGCCGTCGGCGGGATCGCCGTCGCCGTTGGGATCCGTGTAGAGCGAGACGGTGACGCCGGAGAGGCCCGTATCGCCGCCGCCGAAGTCACCGCCCAGGTCGGCATCGTTGTAAACGTAGCCGGTGATGGTGGCGGCGGACGTGGTGGTGCTGGCAGAGGCCGACCCGGACACCGAATCTCCGTTTGCGTCCACCGCGGAGACGGAGCTGCAACTGTTCACCGCCGGACTGGCCGCGCCCTTGACGATGAGGTGCAGCGTGACGTCTTGGGAGCCGCCCACGGCCAGGTTGGCGCCGCCGGTGACAGCGGACCAGAACAGGTTGCCGGCCCCGGTCGAGGTCGGCGTAACCGACGAGGACGTGTAACCATACAGCGACGCGCTGTACGTGTCCGACAGGTCGATCGGGGCGTTAATGACCGTGGAACCCGTGTTGGCCACATGGATGGTGAAGACAACATCGGCACCCACATTGGCGGTCGACGGGCTGGACGTATAGCTCAGGGTCAGCGAGGGGTTGGTAATGGCAAAATTTGCCGCCGCGCCGGTGGCGGTTGCGCTTGGAGTGGTCGTGATGCTGGCCGAGTTTGTCACCGTTGCAAAGACCGATGCGGCGGTAAAGTTCACGGTGATGTCCACACTGGCGCCCGATGCCAACGAGCCGACATTGTTCCAGGTGGCGGAGGTCGTGGTGTGCGAATTCGACGCCGGCGAGGAGGATGAGTCGCCGGCATAGCTGAGGTTGGCTGGGAAGGTGTCGACCACCTGCACGGAAGTGAGCGTGTTGGTGCCGGTGTTGACCACGTGCAGCAGATACTGGACCGCCCCGCCCACTTTGGTCCGGCCGCTGGTCGGTGTCACGAGTGTGTTGATCACCGAGACCGAAGTGCCGGCTCCGGTGCTGGATATGCTCGCGGTGGCGCTGGTGGCATCGGTCGAGTCCGTGGTGTCCACGTAATTCACCGTGATTTTTGAACCGTTGCTCACCTGCATGTGACCGGCGGGCGGTGAGGCGGCAGTCTGCAATATGATGGACCCGGTGAAGATGCCCGTGTTGACGTCAGTTTCAGTGAGCGTCACCGAGACCGTGGTGGTGGGATAGGCGTTGCAGACGACCGATACGGTCATGGTTTCCGCGACCGCGGCATTCGTGTTCCGGTTTAGATCGGTGACACGTATATAGGCCGTTGCGTTATTGGCGAACGAACTGACGGCGGTCCCGTTGCTCGTGCTTGTGAACTCGGTAATGCTGGGGGTGCCGAGGTCGAGCGCCGTCACGGCAATCGAGGCGGCCTGCGCCGAGGTCACCGTGCCCTCCGCGCCTTCATGGGCCGTCACGGCAATGGAGAACTGTCCGGCCGTCGTGCCGGTAAGCCAGGCGTATTCGTAGGTTTTCGAGGTGGTCGTGGTGTTCACCACGTTGCCCGAGCCGAGCGTCGCGGAAACGTTGCCCGCGCCGCCCGGCCCGGTAATGGCCAGGTCGGCGCTGGTGATGTCCGAGGCGCCAAAGGGGTCGCCCACGACGCTGCGGATGTAGAGCGTCTGGCCGGGCGTCGCCGTCGTGGCCGCCGTGATGCCCGGATAGACGGTACTGTACACGTTCACCGAGTCGTTGTGAATGACCGTGGTGGTCGGGATGTCCACCTTGGAAGGCTTGGAAGTACTGTCATAGTTGATGGTGAATGAATTGCCCGAAGCCAGATTGGTGGTCACATCGAGGGCAATGGCCTGGCCCGACGAAATCGTCACCGCGCCGGACGGCGAGCCGGTCCACTGGAGGTAGTTGCCGTTTCCGTCGCTTCCTTGCGTGGCGGTGCTGTTGGTGAAGATGTTGGTCGCGCCATAGCGCAGCGCGGCGCTGACCGCCGTGCCCATGCTGCCGGCGGAGACGGTGTAGTAGGTCTTGGCGGTAATTGTCGCGCCCGACGGAATGGTCAGGCTTTCGGCCAGCGTGGGAGACTCGGTGAAGGTGGCCGTGACCGGCACGAGCGCGGGGTGGATGGAAATCCCGCCTCCCGCCCACGCCGCATTGTTTGAGGCCGTAAAGGTGGAGGTCACCGTACCGGACGCGCCCGGCTTGTAGCTGGCGGCGGAACTTACGTAGTTGGTGTTGCTGAAATTCCAGAGTTCGGTTTGACCCCCTGCGGTCGAGGTTGTAATGACCTGATTCCTGTTTGCCTCGTCAAACGCCCCTACGGCGAACACCTCCTCGGTGGTGCCTGTCGATGCGGTATTTATGGTAATAGTATTGCCGTTTGTGCCGGATTGGGTAAAAGAGGGGGTGCCGTAAGGGGTTGTCTGGTTCACGTTTGCGTATGTGGTGACGCCCCCCTGCACCAGGGGATACCCAAGCTGG
>CAIXUF010000928.1 GCA_903922535.1 Candidatus Hydrogenedentota bacterium | reverse complement strand
GGAATCTGGGGTGAACCGCCGCCCCGCCTGCACGATCTGCGTCACAACTATGCCTGTCGCCGGCTCGCTCTGTGGCGCGAGGCCGGCCAGGACGTCAACGCGATGCTGCCCATCCTGGCCGCGGCCATGGGCCACGTCAACGCCTTCGCCACCCAACGTTACCTGCACCTTGACGCGGCCGCCCTTCAGAACGCGGCCGCCCGCTTCCAGACTCATGTCAACCCCCATTCGGAGTCCCCATCATGACCTTCAGCAATATCGTCTGCGGCTTTTTCACCACCCACCTTCGTGCCGAACGCGGTTTGGCCGGAAACACCATTGCCAGTTACAGCGACGCCATGAAACTGCTGCGCAACTTCGCCAGTGACCGCTTTCGGGTTGAACCCGAAAAGCTGCGCCTTGAACAACTTGACCGGGAACTCATCGTCGACTTCCTCGACCACCTCGAAAGCGCCCGCGGCAACTCTGTCGCCACCCGCAACCAGCGCCTGGCCGCGATCAAAACGTTCTTCCACTTTCTGGCCCGCAACATCCCCGAACTGCTGCATCTCAGCGAGACCGTCCAGGCGATCCAAGAAAAACGCATCGTCCGGGAACCGCCGCCCAGTCTCACGATCACCGAAGTCAACGCCATCCTGGCCGTGCCCGACACCGGCCGATTGATCGGAGCACGCGACAGAGCCCTGCTGCTGTTGCTCCACAACAGCGGCGGGCGAGTCCAGGAACTTGCCGACCTCAACCTCGCCCAGGTGCACTCCGATGCCGGCCCGGTGGTGACACTGACCGGCAAGGGCGGCAAAACCCGGGCTCTCCCCCTGTGGCCACGAACGCTTGCAGCCATCGATCATTACCTCACCCTCCGGCAACGGGCGGGTGTCATCTCGGAGCACCTGTTCCTCAACGGCAGGGCCGAGCCCATGACCCGCTTCGGCCTTGGCCGGCGGGTCGACATCCTGACCCGAAAGGCCGCCGCTTCTTGTCCCTCACTGCGCGAGCGCACCGTCACGCCGCACGTGTTCCGCCACACCACGGCGCTGCATCTGCTCGAAGCGGGCAATGACATCGCCGTTGTTCGCGACTGGCTCGGACACGCCGACCTGAAAACCACCAGCGCCTACCTGGAAGTGAGCCTCCGGCGAAAGCAGGAAGCGCTCAGCAAAGTTCCCCCCCCCGGCCGGGGGTGAACCGCCGGAACTACCGCAGTGGAAACAACCCGGACTGATGACCTTCCTGTCCCAACTATCCCGTGGTGTTATGTTGCCAAATCCCAGGCGGAAACCGCCCCGCCAAGGCGTCCGCATCACCTGACGCAACATAACAGCCTACGCAACATTAGTGGTCTACAGACACACCGAGCTGGGGCTCAGCGGTTCCAGGTGACGCCTCGTGTCAATCACATACGTATGAGAGAAAGGCCGGAAAAGCGGTGATCGGTAATTGGATTATCCGTGGTTCAAATGATTTTGGTTCGGTTGTGCCTCAGTGAGAGTCACACATTGCGGAGTTCGCAGGGGCCGAAGTGTGGCAGAATCATTGACACTTGATGTTTCCGGACCGCCTGATTATTTTCAGAAGAATTAAAATAAAGGAGACACGGAAAGGACTTATATGAAACACCTCCGCAAAATCTGGCGTAAGTCGTTCCGACCGTGGTGCCAGGACTATGAATGGCCGATCGTCGGGGCACTGGCACTCGTCGCTCTGGTACTTGGTTACTGCGGCTTTCGCTTGCAAGCCCTGGCCGAGAACAAACCCCCATACATTCTCGACATGCTGTTCCAGGCCGTCCAGTTGTTCGTGCTGCAAATCACCGTGGAGTCGCCCCTGCCGGGGC
>CAIXUF010000927.1 GCA_903922535.1 Candidatus Hydrogenedentota bacterium | reverse complement strand
GTCGTCATGAAAAAGAAACTGGCATTCACAATCATCCTCCTGCTGGCCGGAAGCGCCGGTGCCTTCTACTGGAAGGTGCAAAAAGACGGTGCCGGGAAGCAGGCCGGCACACAGTACACCCGCGCCACCGTCGAGAACAGACCGCTTAAACAGGAGGTCTCCTGTTCGGGCAAAGTCGAGTCCAACCTCGACGTGGAGGTAAAGTGCAAATCGACCGGACAGGTCATCGAACTGCCCTACGATGTCAGCAATCCCGTCGAAAAGGGCGCCCTCCTGCTCAAGGTGGACCCCATCGACGAGGAGCGCACGGTGCGGCAAACTGAAGTGAAGCTGGCCTCCGCCAAGGCCAAGCTCGCCCGCGCGAAGCAGAGTCTGGTCGTTTCCGAACTGGACCTCGAACGGACCCGCAAGGAGGCCCACGCCTCGTTCAAGGGTGCCGAGGCATGTAGCAGGGACTTGCGCGAAAAGGCCGCGCGCACCGCCGCGTTGCTGAAGAAAGAGTATGCCAGCCCCGAGGAGGTCAGCAGCGCCGAATCGGCCGCCGTGCAGGGGGAAACCACGCTCCAGAAGGCCTCCGCCGGCATCGACGGCATCAAGATCGCCGAGGAGCAGCTCGAACTGCTCCGCCAGGATATCAACCTGGCGCAGGCGGACGTGGACTCCATTCAGATAGACCTCGAAAACGCGCAGCAGCGCCTCAAAGAAACCCAGGTCTTCGCCCCGACAGCGGGCGTCATCTCGACGCGCCTCGTGCAGGTGGGCCAGATCATTGCGTCGCCCACCATGAACGTGGGGGGCGGCACCTCGCTGCTGACGCTATCGGACCTGTCACGGATCTTCGTGCTGGCCGATGTCGATGAAAGCGACATCGGCATGGTCCACGACGGCCAACCCGCCACGGTCAAGGTGGACGCCTTCCCGGATGATCAGTTCAAGGGACAGGTGGTGCGTGTTGCCACCAAGGGCAGCGAAGTCTCCAATGTCGTCACCTTTGAGGTGAAGATCGAAATCCTCGATGAGGCCAAGAGCAAGCTGCTTCCCAAAATGACCGCGGACGTGGACGTTCTGGTCGCCGAAAAGGACAACGTCCCGTCCGTGCCCGTCGAGGCCATAAAGCGGCGCGGACCCGACAAGGTCGTCCTCGTGCCCGGCGCGGGCCCCGAGCCCGAATCCGTCAAGGTGACCACGGGCGTGGACAACGGAACCCACATCGAGATTCTGTCGGGACTGAAGGACGGCGACGCCATCCTTGTCCCTCATGAGCAGGCCGACGAAAGCAAGACGAGCCAGAAAGGCGGCTTCGGCGGTCCGCCCCCCGGCGGCGGCGGTCCGCCCCCGATGTGATCATTCCCGCGCAAACAAGAAACCATGAAACGGAAAAGAAGGCAGCCATGGACAACGTGATTGAAACATCGAACCTGGTCAAGAGCTTCGTGCTTGGCGATGTGGTGGTTCGCGCGCTGGACGGCGTTTCCCTTACCGTGGTCCGGGGCGAGAAGATGGCCATCACCGGCCCGTCGGGCAGCGGCAAGTCCACGCTCATGAACATCCTTGGCTGCCTCGGCCCGCCCGACTCGGGTGAGTACATTCTGGCCGGGGAAAACGTGTCCAGCCTGTCCGGCCGCCGCCTCGCCCAGATTCGCAACCGCTATATTGGTTTCGTCTTCCAAACCTTCAACCTGTTGCCGCGCCTCACGGCCCTCGAAAACGTCGAACTGCCCCTCCTGTATGGCGGCGTCAAAGACGCCCGTCAGCGCGCCAAAGCGGCCCTCGACATGGTCGGCCTCGCCGACCGCATGGAGCACGGGCCCAACCAGCTTTCCGGCGGGCAGCGCCAGCGCGCGTCCATTGCCCGCGCCATTGTCACCGACCCGGCCATTCTCATGGCCGACGAGCCGACCGGCAACCTCGACACCAGGACCGGCCAGGAGATTATGGCCCTGTTCGACGAACTCAACGCGCAGGGCCGCACGCTGATCATGGTAACCCACGACCCCGAAATCGCAGCCCAGTGTCCCCGCCAAATCCATCTGCGCGACGGCCGTGCGACCGAAATCACATCGCACGCGAAAGGGAACTGATCATGCTCTTCTGGACCACCGTCAAAATCGTGCTGCGCAGCCTCGTTGTCAACAAGATGCGCTCCATCCTTTCCATGCTGGGCATCATCATCGGCGTCGGCGCAGTCATCGCCCTGCTCGCTGTCGGCGCCGGCGCGCAGAAACAGGTGCTGTCCCACGTCACCGCGCTCGGCTCCAACCTCATCATGGTCAACCCCGGCCAGTCCAAGTCGGGCGGCGTCAGAAACACCTCTTTCCAGACACTGAAACCGGAAGACGCCGAGGCGGTCCAGGCCGCGATTCCCGAAGTGGCCCGCATGTCGCCCGTCGCCCGCGGCAACGGCCAGTTCAAGTACTACAACAAGAACAAACAGGCGTCCCTCATGGGCGTCACCCCGACCTACCTCAAGATTCGCAACTTTGAACTCGACCGGGGCCGCGCCTTTACCCAAAGCGAAATCGAACAGCGCGCCAAGGTCGCTGTGCTCGGTTCGGACGTCGCAAAGGACCTGTTCGGCGACGCCAACCCGCTGGACGAAAGGGTCAAGCTCAGCGGTGTCGCCTTCAAGGTCATCGGCGTGCTCAAGTCCAAGGGCACCCAGGGCCCCTTCAGCTTCGACGACCAGGCGCTCATCCCCTACACCACGGCCATGGACCGGATGCTCGGCGTGAAGTACCTGAGCGAGATAGACCTTCAGATCCAGGACGGTATCAACCAAACAACCGTTCAGGCGAAGGTGGAGGAACTGCTGCGCACACGCCACAGGATTCCAGAGGGCAAGGACAGCGACTTCCAGGTCCGCAACATGGCCGAAATGGTCGCCGCGGTCACCTCCGTGACCAACACCTTTTCCCTGCTCCTCGGCTCCGTCGCGGCCATATCGCTCATTGTCGGCGGCATCGGCATCAT
>CAIXUF010000926.1 GCA_903922535.1 Candidatus Hydrogenedentota bacterium | reverse complement strand
GCGAACAGGCCGACGCTGAGCGCGCCCCACGCGCCGCAGAGCCCGTGTACCGAGATCGCGCCCACCGGGTCGTCGATCCGGAACTTTGTGTCGAACAGCAGCACGGACAGAATGACCAAGGTGCCGGCCACCGCGCCGATGATGACGGCGGCGAGCGGCGTGACAAAGGCGCACGGCGCGGTGATCGCAACGAGGCCGGCGAGCATGCCGTTGCACAGCAGCGACGGCTCCGGCTTGCCGATCTTCCAGTACAGCACCAGGCAGCTCGCACACGCGGCCGCGGCCGACGCGAGCATGGTGTTGACGGCAATCATGGCGATGCGGTGGTCGGTGCCGCTGAGCGCCGAACCGGCATTGAACCCAAACCAGCCAAAGGCGAGGATAAAGGTGCCCAGAATGACGTACACGACATTGTGGCCTGGAATCGGACGCGGCGATCCGTCGGGCGCATATTTGCCATAGCGCGGGCCCAGCACGCACGCGCCGACGAGCGCAATCATGCCGCCGCACAAGTGCACGACGGACGAACCGGCAAAATCCACGTGACCGTGACCAAGTCCGAAATTCTGGCCGAGATGCGCGAGCCAGCCGCCGCCCCAAACCCAGTTGCCGAAAAGCGCATAGGGCAGCATGCCGATCCAGAAGCCGTAGAGCATGAAATTCCTGAAGCGCCAGCGTTCCGCCATCGCGCCGGTCGGGATCGTCGCGGCCGTGTCCATGAAGACCATTTGAAACAGAAAGAAGCAGAAGACCGCCGTGTCGAAACCCGACGGATTCAGGAAGAATCCCTGGCCGCCACAGAGACCGAAGAACTTTCCGCCCAGGGAGATGCCATGCTCGGAATTCAGCAACGCGAGACCGTGGCCGAGTGATGATTGCCAGCCGATGGCCGTAGGATTGTGCCCATAGCCGCCAAACATGATCGCGAAACCGCAGACCCAGAAACCGAGCATGCCGAGCGGATAGATCAACAGATTCATCGACATGATGTGGGCGGCATTCTTGGCCCGGCACATTCCGGTCTCGATCAGCGCGAAGCCGGCCTGCATGAACATCACGAGAAAGCCCGCGAACAGCGTCCAAACAATATTGATCGAAGTCCGGTTGTGCGCGACCTCGCGGAACAAGCCGTTCATTTCCGAAACTGTCGTCCGGCCTTCCGCATCGCGCACGAAAGCGCCGCTGGCGCCGCCGGTGTGCGGATCGACCATGATCGCGGCCGGCGACTTCGCGTCTTCAGATGTCCCCTCGCCCGCCCGCACGCCAGTCGAAAGCAGCATGTACCAGGCGCAGGCCGATAAACAGAGCGCAGCCGTTTTTCCGTAACGTGTCTGGCGACTTTTCACGTGTCGTCTCCCAAGAGCCTGCCGAACATGGCCTCCAATACGGTTCTTCCATTGGCATGACCAAGCATTGCAATAAACGCGCCAAGCATGGCTTACACTCGAATCTCTTGTCGTAACAGCATGCGGCATAAATGAATTAATGAATACTATGCGGAATAATTGGGTTGTCTTCGAAATATTGCATACAGTAATGTCTATTACTGTAGTATTACAGACATAATCGTGATTATAATATTTCATGAGTACACAGATGGCTCCATGTTGTTATTTCATAACCAATTCATATGCAGATAGATACACGTTACCACCGCCACAATCAGGCCTATTTGGCATACACCGTGCGTAACGCTTCTCGACCGATGAAGTGGAAATACAATGTAGAAAGGGATCGAAGTGTCATGAGCAACACATCCGTGCCGTCAGCAGGAACCGGCAAAGACAAACCATCAACCAAGGCGACGCTCGGGCTGACCGGGCTGACGTCGAATGCCATGGCGCTGATAGCGCCGGGGGCCTTCCTTTGGCTGACCTTCCAGATGCAATCGTTGTACGGCGCGCCGATGGCGGGCTGCGCCATGTGGTTCGGCATTCTCGGGGCGCTCTTGCTGTGCTTCGCCACCGCGATCAGCTATGCCGAATTGTCGAAACTGTTTCCGGGCGCCGGGTCGTCGTACCTATATGCGGAACAGGCATTCCTGTCGAAGACGAAAGCCTTCAAGTTTGCCCGGCTAGGCAAGTTTGTGACCGGGTGGGCTAGCCACCTGTATTACTGGGTCTATCCAGGGTGCATGGTCGGCGTGACGGCCATCCTCAGCGGCTACTTGTTGAATCAGTTCTTCCCGGACACTTTTTCGGGGAGCTACAACAGCCCGCTGTTCATGTATCTGT
>CAIXUF010000925.1 GCA_903922535.1 Candidatus Hydrogenedentota bacterium | reverse complement strand
TCCGGTTTGTCGACGGAGAGTGCCAAGGACCGGAAATTGGCAATGACCCCCGTCGGTTCCGTCTTGGAAAGGTTCGTCAACTGGACGGCATACTCCTCAGCGGGAAACAGCCCGTAGCGCTTGCCGTCCAGCCGGACTTGCAGCTTCCCGTCTGCGGCGGTCATTGTTCTCGACTCGTCGGCAACGTGCGCCGTCTTGCCCTGCGAACCTTTCACACGCGCTTTCAGATACGAGCCGTCTGTCTGCGCCGGTTTTCCGTCGTAATCGAAGGCGGGCCAGCAGACGTCTTTACGACAATCGGCCTGCAAGTGGACGCAGGCCAGAAAAACCGGCAGTGTCAGAATAAACGACAGCAGCAGGAATCGTTTCAAGTACCCCCTGAAAAACAGCGTTGTGTACGCCATGCCTTTTTTGAACCTGTGTGGTCCTTTGGTGTCTGTCCGTTTTCTCATACGCTTTCCTATTGACGTACATACGTCATGTCACTTCGTTTTGATATGGTTTTTGTGGAGAAGGTTAGCAACACGATCCGAATCATCTCTGCGCGAAAGGCGGAATGTCATGAAAAAGAAAACTTCAGGAAAGCGTTCGGGGACTGACTGGGCGTTCCTCGCGTCCGACGAGGACGGAAAGATCGACTATACGGACATCCCCAAATTGGATGACAGTTTCTGGCAGACAGCCCGAGTGCGGCTGCCCGTAAACAAAGAAAGCGTCACGCTCCGGCTGGACAAAGACCTCCTTTCCTGGTTCCGCGCGTCGGGACAAGGTTACCAGACGCGGATCAACGCGATCCTCCGGTCCTATATGAGAAACGCTCCCGCAGCGCAGGCCGTGCGGGAAAAGTATTTCATGAAGGCAAAAAGACCTGTTGTCCCTTTGTTTGATCGCAGGTAGGGCGGGTTCCCCGAACCCGCCGCGGACGCCTCGGGGAGTTGTTACCAGACGCTGATCAGCGTGCCCTTCGGCCGCACCGTGAGCACGACGTCGTTCCCGGTGCCGCCGTTGTAAGCGATCGCGAAACGGTATCCGTTGGCGGATATACCGTTGCCGGCGGAGAACGTGCCCTGCACGGCTCCGGCGGACTGGTTGTCGATGACCGTGAACTGCTGGCCGACTCTGAGCGTCCCGGTCACGCTGAGACGCAGCGTGCTGCCCGCGCCGCTGTTGCTGTTGAGATTCACCGAGCCGCCCACGGCGATCCGGTCGTACGAGTTGGTGCCGGCGATCTGGATGTCCAGAACCGCGCCGGCCTGCAGGCTGAGGTTCGAACTGATGTTCAGCGTGCCGACGGTGTTCGTCAGACCCGTGGCTAGCAGCCCCCCGTTCTCGATCGTCACGTTGCGCGCAATCGTGCCCACGCCGCCCAGAAAGGCGTTGGTCTTCACCGTCACGACGTTCGTGCCGGTCGTCAGCGCGCCATTGACCACCAATGCGCCGTTCGAGACGGTGGTCGCGCCGCTCCAGGAGTTCGTGCCGCTGAGGGTCCACATGCCCGTGCCGGCCTTGACCACACTGCCCGTAACACCGCTGTAGCCCGGGTTGGAGTCCAGAATCGTTCCCGCATAGGTTGTGCTGGTGTTGTCACTTCCGACCGTCAAGGTGTAGTTCCCTGAACCGGCCGCATTCTGGAACCAGACGTACCCCATGCCCGACAATGAGGCGATCGTAAGATTACCCAGTTGCATGTCGATTCCGCTGCCTTCATTGAGCACAACCGGGCTGGAGGCAGGAATGCTTCCATTGTAAACCATCAACAAACCACCATTGACGGTGGTGGGGCCGGTGTAGCTGTTGGCCGTACTCCCCAGTTTCAAGCTGCCGTTATTCAGGCCGTTGAAAGTCAGCCC
>CAIXUF010000924.1 GCA_903922535.1 Candidatus Hydrogenedentota bacterium | reverse complement strand
TCCACGCCGGGCACTGCGCCCATCACGGGGTGGAGTTGGAACTTCGGCGACGGACAGACCAGCACCGAGCAGAATCCCCAGCACAGCTATGCGCAGGTGGGGGATTACACGGTCAACATGCAGGTGACCACCGGCACCGGTGTCGGCCTCCTGTCGGCCCCGCCGGTCACCATTCATGTGACCGGCGCGCCTGTCGTGCTTCGCCAGGATTACCCCTACGGAAGCACCGCGGGCGGCGGTGTGGCTGAGTTCCTGGGGACCGGCTTTAACTTCTCCGGACCGTGGCAGGTCACCTTTGACGGTGTCGCGGCGGAGAACCCCTATCTTGCCGGGTACTACTATTACTGCTGGGGCAATTTCCTCGTGAGCTACGCCCCGCCGCACGCGGCCGGCGTGGTGGACGTGGTCATCACCACGCCGCGGGGCGATACCACCACCCTGCCCCAGAGCTACATCTATGGCGATGCGCCCGTGGCGGTCCTTTCGGCAACACCCACAGCCGACCCGCTGACCTTCACCTGCATCGATGAATCAAATCCTGGGACCTATCCCGTTGCCCGGAAGACGTGGAATTTCGGCGACGGCCAAGGTCTGACGGAGACCGGCTGGGAGTACTGCGCGTTCACGGGCCACTACTACAAGCTGACTTCTCCGGGGCTGACGTGGCAGGAAGCCAAACAGCAGGCCGAAGACATGGGCGGCTACCTGACAACCGTCAATGACGAGCGCGAGAATTCATGGCTGTTCTTCGTGTTCTCGTATGGTTACAGCCCCCTGTGGATAGGTCTGTCCGACGAGGCGGAGGAAGGCGTCTGGGTTTGGGCCAACGGCGAAACGTCAGACTATCGTTTCTGGGAGCCGGGGCAGCCGGACACCAATCCCGGAGAGAAGCCGTACGACGAAGCAGAGGATTTCGGCGGGATGTCATACTCCGGCTACGGAGATTGGAACGATTGGAGCGGTGACGGCCGCCTGCCGGGCATCATCGAGCGCGACACGCCGCCGGACTTCACGTTCCAGATCCCGGTGCACACCTATCCCGGCCCCGGCACGTACACCGTCACGCTGACCACGGGCAACTTCCTGGGCCAGAGCAGCACCACAACGCAGGCCGTCACGGAAGGCGCGCCAAGTCCCACAGTGAATAGTGTGAGTCCGGCGATTATCTCGCCGGAAGGCGGCGGCTGGGTGTGGGTTTACGGCGCGGACTTCTGGGCCAACACCCCCGGCACACGCGTGCTCTTTGACGGGGTAGATGCCGGCTCGGTCACGTTCTACAACTATGATTCGTTGTACTGCCTGGCACCGCCCCATGCGCCGGGCGTCGTGGACGTCACGGTGATCAATCCGGACGGGCAGTCGGGCACACTGTCCGGCGGGATCGCTTATGAAATCCCGACGAATGCCGCATTCGAGGCATCCCCGGCAAGTGGTCTGCCGCCGTTGACCGTCACCTTCACCGACACAACCACGCCGGGCACTTCGCCCATAACGTCGTGGAGTTGGAATTTTGGTGACGGCCAGACCGGCACCGAACAGAACCCGCAGCATACCTACACCATTCCGGGCGATTACACGGTGTACATGCAGTTGACCACGGCCTCCGGCTATGGAAACCTGTCCGCGCCGCCGGTCAATATTCACGTGCCCGGGGCACCCACTGTATATCGCTATGACTATCCCTACGGCCCCACCGCGGGTGGCAATCAGACTGTCTTCGCAGGGTCCGGCTTTGGGTTGTCGGGGACATGGCACGTCACTTTTGACGGCATCGAGGCGGACAACGTTTATGTGGGTTCGGGCTATTGGCAAACCTATCTGGCCTGCAACGTTCCGCCGCATGCGGCCGGCGCGGTGGACGTGGTCATCACCACGCCCGAAGGCGCCACAACCACGCTGCCCCAGGGCTACGCGTACGGCGACGCGTCCGTTGCGGCCTGTTCGGCAACGTCCGCAGTTGATCCGTTGACGTTCACCTGCACGGATGAATCGAATCCGGGCAGCTATCCCATCGTCCAGAAGACCTGGGACTTTGGCGACGGCCAAAGCCTGACAGAGACCGGCTGGGAGTTCTGTCCGCTCACCGGCCATTACTACAAACTGACCGACGGCGGCCTGACGTGGCATGAAGCCCAGCAGCAGGCCCGGGATATGGGTGGCTACCTGACGACCGTCAATGATGTGCGCGAGAACTCTTGGCTGAATTGGGTGTTTGTGAATCGGTTCGGGGCGCTTTGGCTTGGCCTGACGGATGAGGCTGAGGAAGGCACTTGGGCGTGGGCCAACGGCGAAACGTCGGACTATCGTTTCTGGAACTCGGGCGAGCCCAACAACGCCTGGGGCGGAGAGGATTACGCACAATTCCTGGGAGGAGGCCTTTGGAACGACTTGGGCAGTGATTCCCGTCTGACAGGCATTGTCGAGCGTGACACGCCGCCGGACTTCACGTTCCAGACCCCGCAGCACACCTATGCAGGTCCCGGGACGTACACGGTCACGCTGACCACGGCCAACTTCCTGGGCCAGAGCAGCGCCACGGCACAGGCCGTCACGACCGCTGTTCCGGGTCCGTCACTGACCAGCATGAGCCCGGCAATCCTTCCCCCGGACGGCGGGCAGGTGTGGATCTACGGCACGGGATTCTGGACAAACACTCCCGGCACGCGCGTGCTCGTTGATGGGGTTGACGCGGACTCCGTCACGGTCAACAACCATGAGTCACTGTACTGCACTGTGCGTCCCCATGCGGCGGGCTCCGCCGTGGACGTCACGGTAATCAATCCGGACGGGCAGTCGGACACGCTGACTGGCGGGTTCGCCTATGAGGTGCCGACGAGCGCTTCCTTCGTTCCGTCCACCGTTTGGGGTCTGGAGCCGTTGACCGTAAACTTTACCGACACGTCCACGCCGGGCACTTCGCCCATCACGGGATGGAGTTGGAATTTCGGCGACGGACAGACCAGCAACGAGGAGAATCCGGAGCACACCTACACCGCCGGAGGCGACTACACCGTTACGCTCAACGTGGCCACGGTTTCCGGTTACGGAACCTTGTCCGCGCCGCCGGTCAGCATCCATGTTGCCGGAAGGGCCAGGGTGTATCGTTATGACTATCCGTGGGGCCCCACCGCGGGCGGTGGATCGGCGGAATTCGTCGGGAGCAGTTTCAACTTCTCGGGAACCTGGCAAGTCTCTTTCGACGGCGTTGCGGCGGAGAATCCCTATACCACCTGCTGCGCCGCCAATTGGGGCACCTATCTTGTGAGTTATGCCCCGCCGCACGCGGCCGGAATCGTTGATGTGGTCATTACCACTCCGGAAGGCGCAACCACCACATTGCCAAACGGCTATGTCTACGGCGATGCGCCGGTGGCGGCCTGCACGGCAGCCTCGGGAGCCGACCCGCTCACCTTCACCCTCACGGACGAGTCGGTCGCGGGTGTCAGTCCCATTTCCAGCAAGACCTGGGACTTTGGCGACGGGCAAAGCCTGACGGAGACCGGCTGGGAGTACTGCCCGCTCACGGGCCACTACTACAAGCTGACCGACTACGGGCTGACCTGGCATGAGGCCGAGCAACAGGCGCAGAGCATGGGCGGCCACCTGGTGGCCATCAACAATGCCACCGAGCAGTCCTGGCTCTTCTGGGCCTTCTCCTGGCAGAACGGCATCCAGTGGATCGGCCTGTCGGATGAGGCGGAGGAAGGCAACTGGGTGTGGGCAAACGGCGAGACCTCGGATTTTCGTGACTGGTGTCCCGGCCAGCCCGACAATGCCTGGGGCGTGGAAGATTACAGTGTAATCAATTGGGATGGACTTGGATACTGGAACGATTGGGATGGCTGCTGTGGTTGGGGCTGGCCCGCAGGCATTGTCGAGCGCGACACGCCGCCGGACTTCACGTTCCAGAATCCGGCGCACACTTATGCCGGACCCGGGACGTATACGGCAACCTTGACCACAGCCAACTTCTTGGGCCAGAGCACCGCGACCACACAGGTCGTCACGGTGAACTGCCTTGCCCCGGCCATAGCCTCCGTGAGTCCGGCGAGAAGCCTGCCCGAAGGCTGTGCCATCACCATTCACGGTGACGGCTTCTGGGCCAACACACCCGGCACGCTGGTATTGATTGACGGCGTTGACGTTGGTGCGGTTACCGTGAACGATCACGGTTCGTTGTCCTGCGTGGCGCCGCCCCATGCGGCGGGTCCCGCAGTGAACGTGACGGTGATTAACCCCGACGGGCAATCCACCACATTGACGGGCGGATTCACCTATTACGTCCCGGCCGCGCCAGCGGCGAGTTTCACTTTCTCCCCGACGAGCGGCGCTGCGCCCTTGGACGTCCAGTTCACCGACACGTCCACGCCGGCCACCTCGGCCCTGAACGCCTGGAGTTGGGACTTCGGCGACGGGACGGGAAGCGGCGCGCAGCATCCGCTCCATACCTTTGCCGTTTCGGGAACCTACGTGGTGACGCTTGTCATCACCTCGGAAGAGGGGCTTACAGCGCAGGCGCAGGCCACGATCACGGTCAAGCGTCTTGACCTGCCCAATCTGGTCGTGAGCGGCGTTTCCACGCCGTCCGGCGGCTTCATGGGCATGCCGTTTAGCCTCACGTGGTCCGTCACCAACGTCGGCACCCAGGCATTGCAGCAGGGCTCCTGGGTCGACCGGGTGATGGCCGTCAACGTCGACACCGGCCAGCAGCAACTGCTGCTCGATCAGTCCGTTTCGGAAGTTCTGCCCGTGACGGGAAGCTATGAGCGCACGGTGCCGCTGCAATACCCGGCGGTGTCGGGCACCTACAAGATCATGGTGTTCACCGACCTCAATAACACGGTCAACGAAGGGTATGAAGGCGGCGAACAGGACAACACCGGCTATTCGGGGACCTTTGGAATCGAGAATTACAATGTGTCCGTCACGGCCGGAATCGCGTCGGCACCTGCCGGCACGCCCATTCCGCTGGCCGGACAGGCCACCGACATCAACGGCAGCCCTGTGCCGAATGTCGGGGTCAGTGTGAATGTCGAGGTGCGCGGCATGACGCGCACACTCTCCGCGGTCACCGATGCCGACGGCGGATACTCCAAGATCTTCTATCCGTTGCCGACGGAGGCGGGTCAGTACCGCCTAACCGCAGGGCCGGCGAATGCCGTGCCCTCCACGGTGCAGGATCAGTTCACGTTGTGGGGCATGACCGCCAATCCGACCCAGTTGTCCACACAGATGTGGCAGGGCCAGCAAGGGCTTGTGGTTTCGTTCACGCTGAAGAATCCCGGCGAGCTTCCGCTGACCCAAGTCACCGGTGTGGTGAACAACCTTCCCGCAGGCATCACCGCCGAAGTCCGCTTTGCCCAGAACGGTATAGACGGCCTCAGTGAAGCGGGCGTGGATGTGGTGCTCGACGCGGGTTCGGCGGCCAGGGGCGTCTACAACGCCACAATTTCCCTGTCCAGCGCGGAGGGCGCGTCGCTCGATGTGCCCATCCGGTTGGACGTGCGTCCGCCGACGGCGTCGCTCCAGGTCTCTCCGGCCGCGCTAAGCGCGGGCATGCTCCGCAGCACGGCGACGACCACCCATCAGACGCTGTACTCTTTCCAGGTGGCGAACGTCGGTTCCGGTGCCACGCCCGAGTTGCAGATCCTGCTGCCGGGTGTGCCCTGGATGACCCTCGCCACGCCGCAAACCCTTGCCCCCATTGCCCCCGGCGGCGCCTCGACCGTGCAGTTGCTGCTTTCGCCCGCGGCTGACCTCGCGCTGGGGTCGTACGCCGGCTCGATTGTCATCGCCGGCGTGGGCGCGGGCACGGAAGTTCCCTTCCAGTTCAACTGCATTTCCGACCTCAAGGGATCGGTGCGCGTGACGGCGAAGGACGAGGCCAGCTACTACGGTACGGGCAAACCCAATCTTGCCGGCGTCACCGTGCGCCTGCTTGACGGCAACACGCGCCAGCCTCTCGGGTTCGAGGCAGTAACCGACAGCACCGGCGTGGTGCTGTTCGAGAACGTGCCCGAAGGATACTGCTACGTGGAGGCCGTGGCCGACAAGCACAAGTCGTCCACCGCGTCGGTCAAGGTGGTTGGCGGCACGCTCAAGG
>CAIXUF010000923.1 GCA_903922535.1 Candidatus Hydrogenedentota bacterium | reverse complement strand
AGTACCAGTCAGGGCGTCAACACGGTCGCCGGTGTAAACGAAAACGGCCGTGTTGAAGTTGCTCCCATGCGTGTCGAAGAAGACCGTCCCCGTTGCCGGAGCTACCCATGTCCACCACACCGAACGCGGAGTCCACCAGCAACCATAGGTGGTGCAGGGCTCCCCGCCTTCCTGCCACGCCGCCACATTGGTCCCGGCAACCTGTCCTGAGGACCCTGTCAGTTCAACCGCGTTGACAAACAAATCGTTCATCGGGGCTTCCGTGAGCGTCCATAGCACAGTGACCGGACCACTTGTCCCCCCGGATCCGTCCACCTGAATGTAATACTCCGTCCCGCTGGCACAGTGGTATCTCTGGCTGTTGCCAGCCACACCGCTCAAGGCATTTACGGATGTTCCCGTGTAAACATTGAGCGTCACCGGGAACGAGCCCTCGCCGCTGAATCCCGATACCGCGCTGAAGGTCACGTCGCCGTCCGACGGCGCCGTCCAGCGCCACCACACGCTCTTGCCGCCGTTGTTGGGCTCGCCGGGTTCCAGGGTGGCACCGGCATTGGTGCCCGTGGTTGTGCCCGACAGGCCGGAAAGGACAAACGCCTCACCGAAGTCGTCGTTGCCGGCGGCAATAATCCTACCCCAATTCAGGACAACATTCCCGCCCGACCCGTAGTGGCCTGCGACCAGAATGTAGTAGCGCGTGTCGGTCTGCGCAAGGAAATTTACCCCGCTGGCCCCGTTGGGACTGCCGTCGTTGTCGTTGCTGACGATGGGCGTCAGGGCATTGACCGCCTCGCCGGTGTAAACGGCGAGCACGGTGTCGAAGTCGCTTCCGTGCGTATTGAAGAAGAACTTGCCCGTCACGGGGGCCACCCACGTCCACCACACCGAACGCTGGGCCCCACAGTTGTTTGTCACGCAGGGCTCGCCGGTCTCCGGCGTGGCCGCAACGTTTGTGCCCGTGGTTCTGCCGGACAGTCCAGAAAGGCCGGATGCGTTTGCGAAATTGTCGGTTCCGGGTCCCGCGACGCCGGTCCAATTCAGGACAACCGCACCGACAGCGTTCGGGTTATAGTTGGCCACGCGTATGCGGTAGCGCTGGCCCACCTGTGCCACGAAACTGGCCCCGCTGTTCCCGTTGGGGCTGCCGTCGTTGTCGTTGCAGACGACGAGCGTCAGCGCGTCCATCGCATCGCCGGTGTAGACGGAAAGGTTTGTGTCGAATCCGCTGCCGTGGGTGTCAAAGGTGACCGTTGCCTGCACCGGCGCCACCCAGGTCCACCACACCGAACCCTGCTGGTCGCAGGACCCCGAACAACAGGGCTCCCCGCTTTCATGCAGGGCGCCGACACTGGTCCCTGTCGCCTGGCCCAAGGCACCGGTCAACGCAATGGCGTCGGCGAACAGATCATTCACAGGAGCTTCGGTGAAGGTCCAATTGAAGACAATCGATCCCACGGGGGCGGACCAATAGTAATACCCGTCCACGAGTATGTGGTAGCGCGTTCCGGGCTGCGCCACAAAACTCACACCACTGGTCCCGTTGGGACTGCCGTCGTCATCATTGTCCACAACCTGCGTCAGGGCATCGACCGAATTGCCGGTGTAAACGCCAAGGGCCGTGTTGAAGTCGCTCCCGTGCGTGTCGAAGGAAACCTTTCCCCTTCCCGGTGCCACCCAGGTCCACCACACCGAACGCTGGGGCGCGTAGCAGCCGTAGGTAAGACAGGGCTCCCCGCTTTCAGACCCGGCCACCACGTTGGTCCCGGTCATCCGGCCTGAATTCGCGGTCAGTTCAATCGCGTTGGCGAACATGTCATTCGCCGGGGCCGCCGTGAAGGTCCAATTCAGGACTATCGAACCCACGGGGGCGGACCAATAGTAATACCCGTCCACGAGCAGGTAATAGCGCGTCCCCGGCTGCACCACAAAACTCACGCCACTGGTCCCGTTGGCGCCGCCGTCGTCGTCGTTGGCGATGACCTGGGTCAGGGCGTCGACCGACTCGCCGGTGTACACGCCCAACGCCGTGTTGAAGTCGCTCCCGTGCGTGTCGAACCAAACCGTTCCCGATGCCGGGGCCACCCAGGTCCACCACACCGAACGCTGGGACGCGTAGCAACCGTAGGTAAGGCAGGGTTCCCCGTTTTCAGACCAGGCCGCCCTGTTGGTCCCCGTCACCTGACCCGAAACGCCCGGCATTTCAATTGCGCCGGAGAACGCGTCATTCATTGGGGTCTCCGTGAGCGTCCAGTTCACCGTCACGGCCCCGCCCGACCCGCCGTCCACCTGGATGCGGTATTCGGTTCCGGCGAAACAGCGGAAGGCTTCATTGTTGCCGGCCAGACGGCTCAATCCGTCCACGGAGCTTCCCAAGTACGCATTGAGCGTGGGCGAAAACTCGCCCGAGGCCGCGGAGAAGGACACTTCCCCGTTTGCGGGCGCCGTCCACCGCCACCATGCGCTCCTGCCGCCGTAGTTGGGCTCGCCTGATTCCAGTGTGGCCCAGGCGGTGGTGCCCGCGGTGCTGCCCGTCAGTCCGGAAAGGACAAAGGCGTCGCCGAAGTTGTCGTTGGCGGGCCCAAAGGTGCCGCCCCAATTCAGGACTATCGAACCCACGGGGGCGGACCAGTAGTAATAGCCGTCCACCATGATGTGGTAGCGGGTGCCTGCCTGCGCCTCAAAACTCACGCCGCTGTTTCCATTGAGGCTGCCGTCGTCGTCGTTGGAGACGACGCCCGTCAGGGCATTGACCGAATCGCCCGTATAGACGGCGATGGCCGTGTTGACGGCGCTTCCGTGCGTGTTGAAGAAGACCGTTCCGGTGTTCGGGGCCACCCAGGTCCACCACACCGACTGCTGCTGGCCGCAGCATGTGAGCCCAGGCTCGCCGCTTTCCCACCAGGCCGCGACGTTGTTCCCCAGTGCCCGGCCCGAGGGACCGGTCAGTTCAATCGCGTTTACAAACAGGTCGTTTATCGGGGCTTCCGCGAAGGTCCATGCCACCGTCACAGGACCGCTCGGCCCCCAGGACCCGTCCACCTGAATGTTGTACTCCATCCCGCCGGCACAATGGACCGCCGGTCCGCCGCGAACATAATCCACCCCGACTTGGCTGTCGACGGACGCGCCCGCGTAAACATGAAGCGTGGGTGTGAAACTGTTCGAGGTCGCGGTGAACAGCACGTCGCCGTCCGCGGGCGCGGTCCAGCGCCACCAGGCGCTCTTGCCGCCGTTGTTGGGCTCTCCCGGTTCCAACGTGGCACCGGCGGTCGTTCCGTCGGCTTCGCCCGAGGTGCCTTCAATGACGAACGCGTCGGCCAAATCGTCGTTGGCGGGTGATCCCGCCGGACGCCAATTCAGGACGATGTTTCCAATACCGCCCCAATGTGCGGCCACTTGAACATGATAGGTCTGGCCTTCCTGCGCCAGGAAATTTACCCCGCTGTTCCCGTTGGGCGTGCCGTCGTTGTCGTTCGAGACGACGGCCGTGAGACTGCCGACGGCATCGCCGGTGTAGACGGCCAGCACCGTGTCAAAGTCGCTGCCGTGCGTGTCGAAGGAGAATTTTTCCGTCGTCGGCGGCGTCCATGCCCACCACACGCTCATGCCGCCATAGGTGGGCTCGCCCGGTTCCACCGAGTCCCCGAAGTTCGATCCCGATGCGGTGCCGGATGCGCCGGAAAGCGCAAAGGCCCCGGCGAAATCATCGTTGCCCGACGCCGGGCCCCAGTTCAGGACTATGGAGCCCGCGGGGGCGGACCAGTAGTAATAGCCGTCCACCAGGATGTAATAGCGCGTTCCGGCCTGCGCCAGGAAATTGACGCCGCTGTTCCCATTGGGGCTGGTGTCATCGTCGTTGAAGGTGACTTGTGTGAGCGCGTCAACCGAGTCGCCGGTGTAAATGCCGAGGGCCGTGTTGAAGTTGCTGCCGTGGGTGTTGAAGAAGAACTTGCCCGTGACCGGGGCCACCCAGGTCCACCACACGGAACGCTGCGGCGCATAGCAGCCGTAGGTAAGGCAGGGCTCGCCGGGTTCATACCAGGCCCCGTCGTTGCTCCCCGTCGTCTGGCCCAAGGTCCCTGTCAGTTCAATCGCGTTTGTAAACAGGTCATTCGTTGCAAGCTCCCCGTTCACCACGTCCACCGACCGTGTGACCTGGACGGCGCTGTTACACGTGATACTTGTCAATGCCATGGTCTGACCATCTTGGATGGTCTGGGTTTGCCGGACGCCGTTGATCGTGTAGGTTATGCGCAATTGCTTGACCCAGCCATAAGCCGGGTCGCCAAAGTCCCCATTGGGCAGCGTCACCGACCGCACCCCCGAGGCCACCATTCGCGCAACCTGCCGGGTCACATTGACCTGGGGACCGTCAGGAAGAAGACCGTAAAGGGCTTCCTCAATTACTATTCCGCCCTGTGCATCATTCACGTTGTAGGCCACGGTATAGTTGCCGGGCACCGCCGTGTTCACCGGGTTGGAGACCACGATGTACGAAGTCAGGTCGCCCGCGCAGGCGTCGGTGGCCGTCGCGCCCGCATCCGTGTAGGGGTCGCCCAGCCGCACCGCAATATGGGGCTCGCCAATGAGCGTGATCACCGGCGCGGTCGTGTCCACGACCGTCACCGTCCGCGTCT
>CAIXUF010000922.1 GCA_903922535.1 Candidatus Hydrogenedentota bacterium | reverse complement strand
CGCCGCCAACCGCGATGTTCCCTGTCAGGTCGCCGTCGACATCGTCCATGGCAGTTGCGCCTGCGTCCGTGCAGGTTGCGCCGCACTCCACCGTGACGGCGGCCTCGCCGACAAGCGTAATCACCGGCGCCGTCGTGTCCAGAATCGTCGCCGCCCCCTCGTAGGCGCCCATGTCAATGCCCGCACCCTGGGGACGCTCCACCCCCCGGATATCTATGGCGGGCGCGCCAACCAAAGTCCCCGTGTCAATGCAGGGAGACGCGGCCTGCAATTGCCAGTTTCCGTTTGCCGCGTCGACAAACAGCGGATCAACATTGAGATTTCCGGCCCCCGCGCATCCACCCTGAACGTCACAATACGTGGCTGTCGCATAAGACGAAATCACCGGCGCGCTGTTGCCCCAAAGGATGCAGTTGCTCATCTGTAAAGTCGCCTGACTATCCACCACCACGCCGCCGTTGGACCCCGTGTTGCCCCAGAACGTGCAGTTAGTCAAGACGACGTTAGAGCCTGCGCCGTCGGACACGATAGTTCCGTTTGCGGGATACACGGTGCATGCGTTGCCGACGAACAGGCAGTTGCTCATCGAGAGCGACGCCCCATGCATGTTTGCAACGGCCGACCCGGCCCAACCGCACGAATTGTCCACAAACCTACAGTTGGTGGCCATAAGGGAGGCGCCGCCGAAATAATTCGCGATCCCGCCACCGTTCTTATAGCCTGATGAACAATTCATGATCGCGCAATTGTTCAACGTTAGCACGCCATAGTTGAGGATTGCTCCGCCGTCCCATCCCGCGCCACCATGCTGCAAAGTAAACCCGTCAATGACGAGTCCGCCGGACGCAAGAAGATAGAAGCACTGGCTCCTGTTTTCCCCGTCGATCACCGTGAGGTGAAGGGCCGGGTTTCGTTGGGCACGCACCGTCTCGCCCCCGCCAAGCCCACTGCCTATGAAGCCACCGTATATCTGGACGTCATTCGCGTTTTGCAACTGCACCACTTTGTCGTTCGTCGACGTATATGTCCCCTGCGCAACCCAGATCTCGGCCCCGACGGACGCTGCTGCCGCGTCCGCTGCGGGTTGCATGCTCTTGTACGCCGTAGCCCAAGTCAACCCGTCCTCGGTGCCCGATGTGTTGCCCAAGTCAACAAACAGCACATGTGGCATTTCGTATGCCCCCATGTCGAATCCGTTGCCTTGCGGCCGCGCCGTACCCCTAATATCCGTGGCTGGGGCACCCTCCGGAGTGCCTGTGTCAATGCACGGGGAACCCGCCTGAAGCTGGAGGTTGCCGCCGTTCGCGTCTACAAACAGCGGGTCGGCGCTGATGTTCCCGGTACCGTCATAGCCACCCTGGACGCAGGAATAGGCGACCAACGGCGTGGAAGACGAATCGAAGTTGCATATTTCCGCCCCGGCGGACGCGGTGTCACCCCAGAGGATGCAGTTCGTCAACACGGGCGAAGAATAGTAGTTGTACATCCCGCCACCGCCGCCACCCCCAAAATAGTAGCCGCTGGACGAGTTGCCTGTGAACGTGCAGTTCGTCAATGCAGGCGAAGAGTACTCGTTGAGCATCCCGCCACCGCCACCGCACCGGGTGTCGGCCGAATTGCCCGTGAACGTGCAGTTCGTCAACGCAGGTGAAGAATAGTAGTTGCACATCCCGCCGCCGCCAATACTGTTGTCGTAGTGAGTCGAGTTGTCGGCGAACTTGCAGTTCTTCAACGTCGGAGAAGAATTCTCGTTGTACATGCCGCCACCCAGGCCATTGGGGACCGAGTTGCCGGTGAACGCGCAGTTCGTCAACTTGGGGGAAGAGTCCCCGCCGTTGTATATGCCACCGCCATAATAATTTGCCCAGTTGCCTGTGAACACACAGTTTGTCACCGTCGGCGAAGAAGATTCGTTGTACATTCCTCCGCCGCCCGGGTAATAAGAAGACCCCTTGGTAACGGTGAAGCCGTCCAACACTGCCGCGTTTGAGCCGACCACGCACCGGCGCGCATTGT
Organism: Candidatus Hydrogenedentota bacterium; assembly: GCA_903922535.1. The sequence goes on along the minus strand of CAIXUF010000922.1, from coordinate 6,306 downwards.
CCCCGTCAATGACGGTCTCATTCGCCCGCCAGTCGCGCTGGTCCCGGGCCGTTTCCGTGCCCGCAAACCCGCCATAGAGACTCACGCCGGGCCACATCGTGACCACGGGATCACCAAGGGCGGTATACACGCCTGCGGCGACCCACAGCTCGCCGCTGCCGCCGCTATGGGCCGTGTCGACAGCAGACTGGATGTCCCGGAAAGCAGTGTTCCAGGATGCGCCGTCCCACGGACCGGCGATGTTCGCCGCATTGACGCGAAGCGTCGCGTACGCTCCCGTAACGGTCACGGTCCGCGTGACTCGGTCGGCGCTGTTGCCGTGGCCGTCGTTCGCGTTGTAGGTGACCGTGTAGGTGCCGGCAACCGCCGTGTTCACCGTGTCACCGCCAGCGGACACGACCAGGCCGGTCGCGCAGTTGTCCTCGGCGGCGGCGCCAAGCTCGGTGTAGGTGCCGCCGCGCTCGACAGTCACCGCATCCTCTCCGTTGAGGATGATGACCGGGACGGTCGTGTCCACCACCATCACCGTCCGAGTGGCCTCGGCACTGTTCACACCGTCGCTTGCGGTGTAGACAACGTGGTAGGTGCCGACAACCGCAGGATTCACCGTGTCGCCGCCCACCACAATACTGGTGGTCACGTCACCGGCGCGGTCGTCCATGGCCGTGGCGCCCAGTTCAGCGTACGCGCCGCCGCACTGCACCGTAACCAAAGCCTCACCATTGAGGTTGATGACGGGCGGGGTTGTGTCTGGCGCTTCCACCGTCACCGCCTGCGTCGAGGCGGTGCTCTGGCCCAGGAAGTTGCCCGTGGTCAGGGTCACCGTATGGGTGCCGGGCACCGCGTAAACATGCACGGGGCTCTGGAACGTGAAATCCGGCGGGGTGTCGCGCTCTATGATGCCCGGTAGACGATAGCTGCTGCTCAGGTCGTTCCAGTCTCCCTGCCCGGACCAAGATATCTGTGCATAATCCTCACCGCTCCAGGCGTTGTCGGGCTGTCCCGGTTGCCAGAATCGGTAGTTCGAGTTCTCGTCGTTGGCCCATACCCAGACACCTTCCTCTGCCTCATCCGTCAGACCAATCCACAAGGGACCATTTTGATGCGCAAACACCCAGAACAGCCAAGAGTTCTCACGAACATCATTCACTGTCGTCAAATAGCCGCCCGTGTCCTGAGCCTGCTGCTGGGCTTCGTGCCACGTGAGGTTGCTGTCGGTGAGTTTGTAGTAATGGCCCGTGAGCGGGCAGTATTCCCAGCCGGTCTCCGTCAGGCTCTGGCCGTCGCCGAAGTTCCACGTTTTCCGGCCAATGGGACAGGTTCCCGGCGCCGATTGATCCATGCAGGTGATAGCCCACGGATAGGCCGCGGGTGTTGCGGAACAGGCCGCCACCGGCGCGTCGCCGTAGACGTAGCCCCGGGGCAGGGTGGTCGTGTCGCCATGGGGAGTGGTGATGACGACGTCCACCACGCCGGCCGCATGCGGCGGGGCATAGCTTGCAAGATAATTGCCCCAATAGTTGGACCCCGGAATATTGGGGCTGTCCGCTTCGACGCCGTCGAAGGCAACGCTCCATGTTCCCGAATAAATGAAGCCGGTCCCCAGGAATTGAGCGAGTCCACCGCCTGCGGTGCTGCCAAAGGGATAATCGTAGCGAAGCACGGTGGGCTCGCCGAACGCAGTTATGGTGACCGGCGTCGCCGACAGATTCCCATAGCCGGATCGGGTGGTCAACTGCAGCGTAACCGTATAATATCCCAAGGTCGTGTAGGTGTGCCGGGGGTTCTGCTCGCTGCTGGTCTGGCCGTCGCCGAAGTTCCAACTCCACGCCGTAATGGGCGAAGTGCCCGGCGTGGACGTGTCGGTAAAGGTGACCGCCAACGGCGCCGAACCGCTTGCCGGCGACGCCTCAAAGGAGGCATTCGCCGGGGTTTCATAGGTGAACCCGCCGATCAGCGTGCCCGACTGTCCATCCGGATTGATCACCGTGATATCCACGACGCCAAGCGCATGGGGCGGTGCCAGGCAGGACAACGCGTTATGGTCGTTGACCATAACCGGACCGGCGTCAACCCCGTCAAAGAGCACCCGAGTGCCGGGAGTGTTTGTCCAGAAGCCTGCCCCCGAAATCCACACGGTGCCGCCTTCCGGCGTCAGAATTGCCGGGCTCACGCCGCTCACCGTGGGACTGGGCGCGCCTGCCGTGACAACCTGCGTCGTGGCAGTGCTCTGGCCCAGGAAATTGCCCGCCGTCAGGGTTATCGTGTACGTCCCGGGCCGGGTGTACGCATGCGCGGGGTTCTGGAACGTGAAGTCGGGCGGCGTGTCGCGCTCGATGATGCCCTGCTCCCGTCCGGAAGCGCCCCAATCATTCCAGTCTCCCTGTCCCCACCTGGAGATCTCTGAGTAGTCTTCTCCACCGGAATTGTCCGGTTGCCCTGGAGTCCAGAAGCGATAGTCGGCGGTTTCGCCGTTGGCCCATGCCCAGACGCCTTCCTCCGCCTCATCCGTCAGACCGATCCACAGGGGACCCTTCTGATGCGCAAACACCCAGAACAACCACGAGTTCTCGCGAACATCATTGACGGTCGTCAGGTAACCGCCCATGTCCTGGGCCTGCTGCCCGGCTTCATGCCATGTGAGATTGCTGTCGGTGAGCTTGTAGTAGTGCCCGGTGAGCGGACAGTATTCCCAGCCGGTCTCCGTCAGGCTCTGGCCGTCACCGAAATCCCAGGTCTTCGATACGATGGGATATGTTCCCGGAGTCGATTCATCGGTGCAGGTAAAGGACATCGGGGCCGGTGCGGGTGTTGCCGAAAGGGCCGCCGATGGCGCGTCGCCGTAGGCGTAGCCCTGGGGCAGGGTTGTTGTAACGCCTTGGGGATTGGTGATGACCACGTCCACCACCCCTGCGGCATGCGGCGGCACCCCGCACGCCAGATAGGTTTCCCAATAACCCCCACCCACAGAAGTGTTGTTCGCCTCCATGCCGTCAAAGGTGACGTGCCATGTCCCCGCGATCCCAAACCCGGTTCCTGCGAATATTGTCTGATTGCCGCCTGCGGGATCGCCGAACGGATAGTCGTAGCGCAGCACGGCAAACGCATTGACAAGGTTGAACGAAGCCACGACCACGTTGTTCGCGCGGTCCGTTTCGCCCACGCGGTCGTCCGGGTCGGTGACGCCAATGACATAGAGCGTCTTGGGGGCGCCTGTCGAAGGCACCGGGACAGGCTGGGGCGCGGTTTCACTCACCGCCTGTTCGGGCGGCAGCGGAACATCATGGCTTGCCTCCGCGATGAGCGTCTCGGCGCCGTCCAGCACGGGATGCCCGGACAGGTAGATCCGGTCCAGCCACGGAGACGGCGCCACGGCGCCGCCCGCATTGAGCACCGTCCATTGGAGCGTGAACGAGGTGCCCTGGGGCACACGCACCGGAACACTCACCGTGATTTGCAGGTCGGGCGGATTGGGTGCCAACACGCGCAGTTGCGCGGAGGCGGAGCCGGTGCCACCCGCCGTGTCTTCGGCGGTGATGGTGATTCCATAGGTGCCCGGTCCGGCGGTCGTCGTGATGCCGGCAAGCGTGAATATGCCGTCGCCCGGAGAGGCGTCACCGTGGGTCCCGTCATCGAAGACAGGCTGCGCGGCCGCCCCGCCCAGCGCGGAGAGGTTGGCGGTCACGGAAACGAGGTCGCTCAGGCCCTGCGGATCGGAAATGTGGACCGTCAGCGTCGTGTAGTCGGTGCCGTTGCCACGAATGCGGTCAGGACTGAACGCCGGAGCGGTGAGTTCCGGCGCGCCCTGCGCCTCGACAATGAGATTGCCCGTCAGCGATCCCGTCAGGGCCGTCTGGTCGGTTGCGGTCACCCGGACGGGATAGACCCCTACCGGCGCGGTGGTGCTGAACGGACCAAAGGTGTACACGTTGTCCCCGGCAACGGCGTCGCCGTGGGTGCCGTCGTTGTAGAGGATCTGATCGGCCGCGCCACCGAGCGCGGCAAGGTCCGCGTCCACCTGCGCGATATCGGCGAGCCCGTCGGGGTCGTCCACCGTCGCCTGCAGGACAGTCGTGGCAATCCCGTCATTGGGCATCACGGACGGCGTGAAGCGTATGGACCGCACCACCGGATAGCCGCCCACGTAGATGTCGATTTCACGCATGTCCTCCTGGCCGAGCGTCGCCGCGTCGGACACAAACAGCCGGACACGGTAATAGCCCGTCGGGCCGGATGCGGGAATGGCCAGCATGTCGGTGCGCATGTCGCCCGTGCCGGCGCCCGAAACCGTGACCGTGGCGTTCATGATGCTGAGCATGGTCCCGTTCGGGTCGACCAGCGACAGGTTCACGTTCACCGGCTTGTCGGCGCCGATGTTGTCGAGGTCGTAGGTGACCGCAATGTCTTCCCCGAAATCGTAGCGGGGCTTGTCCACCGCGGCCGACTGGATGGAAACGTTGCCGGGCGTGCCGCCGTTCACGACGATCTCAAACCCGCTCACCATGGCGCGCCAGCCGCCGCCGGCCACCGCGATGCGGACCTCGACGTCGTTCATGCCCTGCTGGACCCATTCCGGGTTGGGAATGGGGACAATCGCCGCGCCAAAGGTTTCGTTCACGCCGCTGAGCATGCCCAGCGAGTGCCCGTTGAGCAGCAACTCATCCTGCTCGCCCGGGAAATCGACATCCGTCGTGTTCACGATGATGTACGCCTGGGAATAGGGCGGCGGCGTGACCACCTCCACCTTGCACTCGATCGGGGTAATCGCGTCGCCGCTGTCCAGGTAAACGTTGAGGTCGTTGTCGGGCACGCCCGTCCGCAGATTGTCCTCGTTGTCGACGAAGGTCATGTAGTTGTTGTAACGGTTGACCTGTTTCCACTTCGGATCGGTCAGCACGGTTCCGCCGCCGAGGTCCGCGGCAAGAAACACCGGTGCCGCCACGTCGGTCGCGCCGTCCACGGCAAGCCCGGAAAGGGTGACCGTGTCCGTGGGACCAAAGTCGGACGTAATGTCCAGAATCGCGGTTTTCAGGTCCGGTGTGAACGTCACCGTGGGCGACACCTTGCCGGCCGCCGAACCGTCAAGCAGGAGTGTCGCACTTGCGGGCGAGAAGGTCACCGGCAACAGATCAGGGATCGTGATCCGAACGCCGTTGGCGGCCCGATAATCCCCGGTCCAGCGACTCGTCAGCGTGATTGGACGCAACACCTGCCCGTCAACGCCCTTTAGGAAGGTCTGGTAGTCGCTGGAACTGAACCCGGGCGCCAGTCCGTGCCAATTCAGGACAATTGAGCCCGTAGGATCTCCGTAGTAACCATCCACCATAATGTAATAGCGTGTGTCGGCCTGCGCCATAAAATTAACGCCGCTATTCCCGTTGGGGCTGCCGTCGTCGTCATTGCTAACAGTACCAGTCAGGGCGTCAACACGGTCGCCGGTGTAAACGAAAACGGCCGTGTTGAAGTTGCTCCCATGCGTGTCGAAGAAGACCGTCCCCGTTGCCGGAGCTACCCATGTCCACCACACCGAACGTGGCGTCCACCAGCAACCGTATGTGGTGCAAGGTTCCCCGCTCTCCCGCCAGGCCGCCACGTTGGTCCCTGTCGCTTGGCCCGAAGCTCCCGTCAATTCAGTCGCATTGATAAATGAATCGTTCTCCGGAGCCTCCGTGAGCGTCCACGCCAAGGTCACAGGACCAGTCAAGCTCCCGTCCACCTGAATGTGGTACTCCGTCCCGCCGGCACAATGGAAAGACTGGCCGTTGTCAGCCACATAGCTTAAACCATTTACGGCAGTTCCCGTGTACACATGAAGGGCGGGCGAGAATATGCCGGAACTCGCGCTGAACACTGCGTCGCCGTCCGACAACGCCGTCCACCGCCACCATACGCTCTTGCCGCCGTAGTTGGGTTCCCCGGACTCCAGCGTGGCCCCAACGTTCGTGCCCGTCGTTGTGCCCGACAACCCCTCCAGGACAAACGACTCACCAAAACTGTCGTTGCCCGGCGACACGATACTCCCCCAGTTCAAGACAATTGAGCCCGTAGGATCTCCGTAGTAACCATCCGCCATAATGTAATAGCGTGTGTCGGCCTGCGCCATAAAATTAACGCCGCTATTCCCGTTGGGGCTGCCGTCGTCGTCATTGCTGACAATACCAGTCAGGGCGTCAACACAGTCGCCGGTGTAGACGAAAATGGCTGTGTTGAAGTTGCTCCCATGCGTGTCGAAGAAAACCGTCCCCGTTGCCGGAGCTACCCATGTCCACCACACCGAACGTGGCGTCCACCAGCAACCGTATGTGG
>CAIXUF010000921.1 GCA_903922535.1 Candidatus Hydrogenedentota bacterium | reverse complement strand
TCTTTGTTGTCGCCTTTGGCGGACTAATTTAAACCAGGAGCCGCAATTATGTCACACCTTCTTCCCGAACCGCCGCAACCGCTGGAAACGACTTGGAAGTTCATCGACGAACTCAAAAGCCCACTGTGGACCAAGATCGAGTGGACGCCACGCGCCGCCCATGGCAGCACCCTGCCCGGGGGCAACGAGGCCGGATTCTGCCAGGGCGTCACCATTGAGCGCGGCTTTGCTGACGAGGGCGGGCGCTTGGACACCGCCTATGCCGATCTCGAAGCGTTCCTGACCGTTGCCGGCGTGAGCCGTCCCGGCCCGTTCCGCATCCGCACCGGACGCATTGCCACCCCGTTGCGCGAGACCTACCGTGTTGTCGTGACCCCGGAGGAATGCGCCATCCTGGCCGCCGACACGGAAGGCATCCGGCGCGGCATATTCTTTGTCGAGGACCAGATACTGCGTGCCGGCGGGCCGTTCCTGCCACTCGGCAAAGTCGAACGCCGCCCGGTTATCCGCACCCGCATTTCGCGCTGTTTCTTCGGCCCGATCCACCGTCCGCCCAAGAACCGCGACGAACTGACCGATAGCGTGGACTACTACCCGGACGAGTACCTGAACCGGCTCGCCCACGAAGGTGTCAACGGCCTGTGGCTCACCATCCATTTTGACGAGATCTGCGCCCAGGCGGTTATCCCCGAATATGGACGCGACCCGCAACAGCGGCTCGACAAACTGCGCCGCACCGTTGAGCGCTGTGCCCGCTACGGGATCCGGATCTACACCTACTGCAATGAGCCGCGGCCCATCGAGTCGGATAGTCCGGCGGCGAAAGCGCACCCGGAACTGCTCGGCGGCCACCTCAGGGGGGACAAAACCCATTACTTCTGCACCAGCAACCCGACGGCGCTGGCCTACCTCGAAGGGGTCATGCGCAACCTTTTCACCGAAGTACCCGGCCTGGGCGGCATCATTGACATCAGCATCGGCGAGGGCGGCTCACACTGCTACTCCTACGCACCGCGGGACATTACCTGTCCGCGTTGCAAGGACCGCTCCCCGTATGACGTGCTCAACGACACCGTGGCGGCCATGGCGCGCGGCATGCACGCCGCCGACCCGACCGCCGAATGCATCTCATGGCCGTATGGGCAGTATTGGTCGTGGGGTGACGCCATGACGGCCGAGTCGGCCGGGCGCCTGCCGCCAGGCGTCATTCTCCTGCACAATTTCGAGTCGTCCGCCATTGGCGAGCAGTGCGGGCGCAAGATCCGCATCTTCGACTACTGGCTGTCCTTCATCGGCCCCAGCCAGTTGTTCACGGACTGCGCCAAGGCGGCAGTGAAAAACGGCAACCGCATGTTCGCCAAGCTGCAGGTGGGCTGCAGCCATGAGGTCGCCACCGTGCCGTTCGTACCGGTCCCCGGCCACCTGTATCGTAAGTACAAGATCATGCATGAATTGGGCGTGAGCGGCGTCATGCAGTGCTGGTATTTCGGCAACTACCCGGGCATTATGAACAAGTCCGCCGGCGAACTCGCCTTTGCCCCGTTCCCTAAAACAGAGGGTCAGTTCCTGCTCTCGATG
>CAIXUF010000920.1 GCA_903922535.1 Candidatus Hydrogenedentota bacterium | reverse complement strand
GAAGGCAAGCCAGATATAGGAGTTTTGGTTCTCCAGTTCCTGCCGGAACATGCCGTGGGTCCAGGGTTCCGGATAGGACTCGCTTTCGATGTAAAGCACGTTGGGCAGGAATTCGACGGTGAAGCGCTGAAATTCAAGCCCCTGTTTTGTCTCGTTCATGCATGCCCCCCCGGAATGCCGGCGGTGTTGGCGGTCTTAACGTCACGCAGCATCTCGGGCTGGGACTTGCGCAGGTACACCGGGGACAGCGCCCCGGGGTCGGTGCCCGCGCCCGCCGCGAGCATGGACAGCGCCTCAAGCGCCACGGCGGATGCGCGGGGCATGGAAAGCGGCTGGGGCATGAAGCGGGCTTCCGGGCGGATGCGGTGTATTGTTTCGGCAAAGCGCTCCGTCCCGTCGCCGAGCACAATCACAGGCAATCCCAAGTTCCGCGGAATGGCATCCAGCAGTGTTTCGACCGGACAGACCATGTCCGGGGTCAGTTTGTGCCGCATCCCGCGGTCATAGCGATAGACCGCGCCGAACACCTCGTTCATTCGGGCGTCGAGCATGGGAACCACCAGCGCGTCGGAGGGGGCAAGCAGGCGGCTCATGGCGTCCAGCGTGGGCACGGCGACGAGGGGAAGGCTACAGGCCAGTGCCAGACCCTTCCATGCGGCGCTGCCGATGCGCAATCCGGTGAAGGACCCAGGGCCGTTTGAAATGGCGAGCATGCCCAGATGCTGGAGGGTGACGTCGGCTTCCTTGAGCGCCCAATCCACGGTGGAAATCAGGCGTTCGGAATGGAGACGGTGGCGGTCGACCACGGTTTCGGCAAGAAGTTTGACGGGGGCATTATAATCCTCACTCAGACGACACACCGCGACGCTGCAATAGCGGGTGCTGGTGTCCGCGGCGAGCAGGATAGTTTTATCGATGGCTGGGGCGGAAGACATCGGTGGGGAACCTTTGCCGGGCTCGAAATTCGGTCAGGGGAGATTCAGACGGGGTTCTCTGTGGATTCCCCGGATTCCGTGGCAGAAAGGGTTCCGGCGTCCGTCCCCGAGACCATCTCCTTCATGCGCTTGCCGGGACGGAAAGTCACCACCCGCCGCTCGGACACGGGCACCTGCTCGCCGGTGCGCGGGTTGCGCCCGATGCGCGAGGCCCGGCTCTTCACCTCGAAGACGCCGAAATCGCGCAGTTCCCAGCGGTGCCCCTCGGAAAGCGATTTCGTGATGGTCTCGAAAGCGCCCTCAATAATTCGGGACACATCGCTTTGTGTCATGCCCAGCCTGTTGGCCACCAGCATCACCAACTCTCTTTTGGTCATTGTCACGGGTTTTGACCTCCATGCTTGGCGAACACGCATCCCATATATTCTCGTGTGGACCGCCGCTCGGCCTGTCCGCGCGAAGTCTTATGCTCTCTTGAAAACCAGCCAGCAAGTCGTTTAATTTCACTATGTTACCCAATGCCGATGGGGTTGAGTCAAGTTTCACTTCGGAGACCGGTTCTGGATCCGGTCACACCTTGATGATTCGCCCGGTGCGAAAGAGCCAAAAGGCCACCCCGAAGCAGGACAGACAGACCGTCAGGAAGGTGCCAAGGGCAACGGGCCAGGGGGCCGTTTCAGGGACTGTCAGATCTGCCAGCAAGACCAACAGGGCCTGCAAGAGGTAAAGGACCAGCGGGTTGTATCCAAGCACGGTCAGGTAAGGAAAGCGTATTTTGCACAGATCACAAAAGAGATAGAAGGCGAGGACCGTCAGGAAACACAAACCTGTCGAATAGAGCGTGTACGGTGCCGTCATCCCGTATTGGGAAAAGGGCCAGAATACTTTCACTTCCGGCCAAGGGGCGCGCAACGCCCACCCGGCGACAGAGAAGAAAAGGGCACCGGCAATGCATCCAAGAAGAATTCGTGACGGACGGGCCGTCTCCACAAGATCCCATGCAAGGGTCCCGGCGAGAAGGATGAACACCCAGCTCAGCGGCCCCAACGGGCCGCCATTGATGCTGTGGCCCATGACCCATTCTCCGTAAGGCGTGCAGGAGAAAAGTGTTTGATGCAACGTGAGCATGATCGTCCCGGCCGTGAGACGCGTCATCCCGCCAAGGTGCATGAAGGGCAGGGCCAGCAGTCCGGCCATGCCGATGTCGAGCAGGGCATCCCAAACGCTGACCCGAAGATCAAAGAACCCATACACAAGGCCCAGCACACACAGAATGAGATAGCGGCGCATCGTGTCACGCCGCGCCTGTTGCAGGCCGTCCCGCACGACCCGGCGCGTGAAACTCAACCGGAACCCCATGCCCACGATGAAGACAAAGAGGGGGGCTATGTGGTCGGCGTAGGAAAAGCCCTCATGGTGATGCTTGAGCATCCACGGCATGCAGTCGAAATGGCCCAGCACATTCACCAGGATCATGCCCAGAATGGCATAGCCGCGCGCCTGGTCGATGGCGGCGGTGCGTCTGTTGCCAGAACTGGGCGCCGTCATGTCGGAACATTTCGCCACCTGTTGCACGTCATCGCTTGGCCTTGCCTGTTTCAGGAAGTAGTTCAATGCGATGAATCCATTCAGCGAAACTTTCATATTTTGTGAAACGCAACCGGTAGGTCCTGCCCTGCACAACAATGCGCCGATTCTTCTTGAGCGCGTCCATTTCCTCAAAGAGGGGTTCCGCTTCGCCTGAAGGCAGGCTGCCAAGACCGACTCCGAAGGGGCCTTTGAAGGCCGTAAGCCATTCTTGGGAGTCCCTGTATTCAATTTCCAGGGCATCCGCACCGGCCTGAATGGCCTGTTGAAGATATTCGATCAGCATACCCGTGTTCCTTTTGGGAGTGTTCGCCCCGTCACATCAGTTCAAAGAAACTCTCTTTGCCCAGATGAGGCAGATACGTGTTCAGCAGGGTTGCCAGGGATGCCTGACGGCCAATCCATCGCCATCCGCAATCGCCCCGATAGGTCATGCTCTCGGCGATGAACAGCCGTTTTGTTTTGTCGACAAGCTGAAACCGCATCACGGGGGAAACTGAAGACTTGTCAGCCTCCCCGACAATATGACGCTCAATGCTGGCAATGCCAAAGGTTGGAAACATCGCGCAGATTTCTTCCAGGTCAAACACTCCCGTATTCGGCTCATAGACGGTGATGTACCCGCCCTTCACCTGATGACGATACCCTTTCAATCCGAGTTCGCCCAGCTTGGCAACCGCCAATGCCTCTTCCAGTTCCGTGATTTCCCGCGGCGCAGGCCTTCCCACCGACACCTCCCCGTTCACGCCTTCTGAGATCACATAGCCTTCCGGGATTACCGTCAGAGCGCCCTCCGGGGTGGTCTTCATTGCATAACCGCTCTTTCCAGTTTTCCGGGTAACCGAGTGAAGGTAATAGCTCCTTCCCTTGCGGTTCGTGTGGGAGATTGGTTTGGGCGTGCTCACTTTGAGTTCACTCCGATTCTTGTTTTACCTCGTTGCAAAGTTGCTCTTGGCAATAACTGTGTCTTCGAAGCTGCGCTTCGCTCTTGGGCCGTCATTCCAGCGTGGGCGGTTGGATACAGTCCGCGGTAACGAGTTTGTCAGGTTCGGGGTAACTGGAGGGGACACCGGGGGTTGTGACGGGTTGTCCGGCGGCGATACGGGCCGCCACTTGCTGGTTCAGTTCCAGCAGTTGGGCCAGCAGATCCTGCTTTGCGTCGAATCCATAGGCCGCGAGCACGGCATTGTCGAGGACCGCGTG
>CAIXUF010000919.1 GCA_903922535.1 Candidatus Hydrogenedentota bacterium | reverse complement strand
CCTCGATGGCGATCTCTTCGCCGACTGCCGGTGTGTGTCCGATGATGGCGGCCACCCAGCGCCCCAGTTTGGTGTTGTCGCTGAGTTTTTTGCTCGCGAGCCCGGACACACGGCGCTCGTCCCATTCGTCGTCCGTGCACAGCTTGAACTCAATACGCACCATGGGGCCGTGCTGTCCGTCCATGTCTTGGACGCCCATGACTTCTCCGTCGAACTCGCCCTCAGCGACAACCGCCGCGGCTTCTTCCACTTTTGCTTTCCATGCCATTGTAAGAATCTCCTGTTGTTGTATGCTTTCGGTTCCCTGTCTATCCTTTCTGCGGCGGCATGGTGATATTCGTTTCACTTGTCTTATGGCGGCCAGACAGCACAGGGTTGACCGCCTTCAGGACGGCTTGTGCCACTTGGGCATTGTCGCGATGCCGGCCGGCCTGAGACAGGATGGGACCCTATCTCACGGGAGTGTGCGGCTTGCTTAATCCCTGTGAGTCCCGCGGTGGCCTGTGTTCTTGAACGCAAGCATCTTTGCGGCAGGTTTGGGTTTGCGCTACGACTGGTTGTCGCAGGAGTGGATTGCGCACGATGTGTCGCAATAGGGCATGACGGCCGGGTCCGAGCATCCACAGCCGCGGTATTCTTTCAAGAAGGCTGCGGAAGTCTGGGCTTTGATCTCGTCCCCGGTGATTATGCGCCTGCCGTCGCTTGGATGATTTTTGTGCGCCCATGCGGACAATGTGGCGACAACGATGTCAAATGGCAGCCCCATTTTCCGCAAATGGACCGCTAACCGGAAGCATGACACCCTCTGGTGCAACGAGACGCCTTCTTCCAGCATGCGACGTGCGCAGGGCGGAAGGCCTGATGCGGATTGAAATGTTCCCAATACGGCGGGGGGCTTGGGTGTGTTGTGGTCATTAAGGGCGATTTCGTTAGCCTCGATAATCTCGTCCAGTTCCTGTTCGGTCACCCGTTTGATGCCGTCGAGAAACGCCCACTGATTCGGAAAGGGCGCCAGACCGTTTCGCGGGTCCAGGAAGACCGTACGGCCTTTCGCAACCAGCGGTCCATATAGAGGGGTGTTGATAAAATTCCCGCAGTTACCCGGGGTGCCGTCGAGACGGTCCTGTTTCGGGAATATTTCTGTATCCGGACACTCGACTTCACCGAGTATGTGGCGAAATACGGCTCGCGCCTTTGCTGCGGAAACACCCTGCGGCGCCAGGAACGTCCATACATGAAAACCCTTCTTCTTACTGACCTCAATATAGGCGGAAAGTCCATAATGCTCCGCCTTCATGACGAACTCCCACGGTGCCATAGCATCATCCTGGTCAAAATCCGCGACCACGGCGCGCGTGACATGACCAATCAGCAAATAGACGCCGCAGGGTTCCTTGCCCGTCAAGTGCCTGAGCACCACTTCGTCCGTTACGGCGCGTTTGACCTGCCACGACCTTCCGGAGGCGGGGTCATACGTGCCATAGACGTGCGGAAGCCCGGAGAAACACTCACGAAACAACCGAATCTTGAACTCTGCACTCCTGTTGTCTCTGCCTATCATCATCTTGCCTCTCACGCCACAGGTATCCGCTCCGCGGTCCACCCATAGCCGGCCTTCATTTTCTTTGTCACTGCGAAACAGCATCGGAAAGCTCCCAGTGGGCTCAGACAGGCACGGACGGCACCCTTTGTGCGGCGGCCTGAGACGTGCTGTTTCAGTGGCGACGCATCCTTGCTTCTGCAGCGTGTCAGCGTCAATGTGCGAGTATTTGCGCCAGATGCTCGTCGCTTGCTGCCTTGGCCATGATCAGTTCCTCGCAGGCCGG
>CAIXUF010000918.1 GCA_903922535.1 Candidatus Hydrogenedentota bacterium | reverse complement strand
CGCGCCTTTAACAGGGCATCCACCACGGACTCGATGGTGTCGTTGTCCCGGCCAAAGGCGATTCCGCCGAGCCTTATCTGCACCTAGGCCTCGACCGGATCCATCAGCGCCTCGGCCGCCTCGGCCGTCTCGGCGCGCGCGGCGATGCGCACGACCACCCCGTCCGGCCCGGCCAAAAGGCCAACGGTCGGGTTGGCGCCGGACAGGATGAGGTCGCCCATCAGCGCGTCCACCCGCGATTCGCCGATGCCGCACACCTTGAGTGAGCGGTACCGCAGCATCCCGGAAATGCCGAAGCGGTGTTTGAGCCATGGGATGACGCGTTCGTCCAGCATGGGTTTCAACTCATGGGGCACACCGGGCATGCAGATGATGACGCCCCGCTCCGACTCGGCGATAAGGCCGGGTGCCGTGCCGTGGGGGTTCTCTATGGCCGCTGCGCCCCGCGGCAGCATGGCCTGGCGTTTGTTGTTTTCCGTGACGGACCGGCCCAGCCGGGAGAACCGGGCCAGAAGGACCTCATACAGTTCCGGGTGGTATTCCAAAGGCCAGCCCAGCGCCTCGGCCACGCATTCACGGGTGATGTCATCCTCGGTGGGTCCCAGCCCGCCGCTGCACAGCACCACGTCGGCCCGGGTCAGCGCATCGTTCAGCGCACCCACAATCCGGGCCGGATTGTCGCCCACCGTCGTCTTCTGGTAGAGGTTGATGCCGTTTTCGGCCAGTTGCCGGCCCATGTAGGCGGCGTTCGTATCCGCAATCTGGCCCAACAACAGTTCCGTGCCTATCATGAGCATTTCACACTGCATGGGGTGCTCCTCCTGGTTTTGCTGTGCGGGTAAATATAGCAGAACCAAGGCTTAGGCCGGGTACAGCCGTCCATTCCCCGCGAAAACATGGGCAAGGAAGTCCAGCCTCGGGCACCAATAGGGGGCGGCCCCCGCTGCCCTCAAAAAAAAGTTCGGCGGGTTGAAATAAAACCTGGAATGCCTTCGTTTATTTAATCAGACGACGACGGAGACAGAGACTCCGAAGCCGACAGGAAAGTCAGAGGAAGAAGTTAAGACGGCCCGCCCGGCGGGATGTCATCTTGGAAATATTCCAGGATCGTTATCCTAGCGGACGCGGGGAAAGATGAAGACCGAACAGACCGTGTGCGAGAGAGCACACGTAAAAAAAGTTTGACCTCCCCCTCCCCCTTGACCGAGTCTGGTCCGTGCACCCTCCTACCCCCTACCCAGCACGGGCCAGACAATTTTTTTGTCTGGACATAATCACGGCGCCGTGTGCGCCGGGGATGGGAAGACCGATCAGTCTTCCTGGACAAGTTGGGGAACGGACCTTGAGGTGTTGGGCGGCGAACAGCCTTCTATCTTGTTGGCGCGCAAGCGTTTCTGCGTTTTCCAAAAAGGACGGTGCCCAGCCCAAACCCCATGTTGGCCAGGATCAGACCGCCCGCCGCAACCAGCGAAATACCCCCCACCTGGAAGGCCCGGCGCATGGTGGGACTCGATGCGGCAATTTCCTCCACAAGCCGCTGCACCCGCCCCATTCGGTAATCTTTCACCGCACGTGTACCGTAGCGCAGCTTGGCGGCCATCGCAGTGAAGCCCTGCGGGCCTTTCCGGGCGGCCTTTGCCAGCAGGGTCGCCGATTCGGCATTCTCCGGCAGGTGTTTGAGGGCGTCCAATCCACTCGTGCCGCCATAGCGCACACAGAGATAGGCCGCGTCCTTGTCCTTCTCGACCCACCGGGCCATGACCGCCAGGTCACCGGGGGCATTGACATATCGGTAGAGTCCCGCCGTCCGGGCAAGGCCGAGCGACTGGCCCAGCACCCGGGTTTGCGCGAACAGCTCGGCCAGTTTGCCCGGTTTGCGAAGTTTTACCGCCTCCTCACAGGCCCCCATCACAAAACGGGCAAAGCGCTCCGTCAGCGCGCCCGCCTTGCGGAAACACTTGAGCATTGACGGCATCACCTCAAACTCTTTCAGCGCGGGAAATTCCATGGCCAGTCCCACGCCCGCAAGCGCGGCCACCACCGGGTCGGTATCGCCGCCGGTCAGCGCTTTCCCCCCCTGGATAATCAGGTCGCGCACATCCCCCACCACAAAGAAATCCGAGCCCACCGCCCCGATCATTTCCTCCAGACTCTCTCCCTGTCCCGTGACCACCCCCTTGGAAACCCGGTACATTCGGCCCATCACCCCGTTTACCTCGCTGTCAAGGGAGGTCTCCAGCATGCGGGCCTCTTCCTGGCCCGGAAGTTCCGGGTGACTGCGCACATAGCGGGCCAAGTCCAGCGCCTCACCGGATTTCTTTTCCGACTGGAGTTTCAGGATGTCCTGGGTGTAGTTGTGATCAGGCAGGCTGTCCAGTCCGGCCGGCGTCCTTCCGCCCCCCCAGTCCACCGAATACAGCAGCACTCCTCCGGCAAGCAAAAGAACCGTCGCCAGAGCCAGTTTAACCGCTCCGCGTTTGGTCCGACGGTAGATTCGCCAAAGTCCCATGCAACGGGTCTCCGTTTAGCATACACAGGCAAAGAAACACATTTGGACAGCAGTGTACTACGTCCTCTTCCTGCCCTCAAGGAAAAATTCTCCTGGACACGATTTCGTTCCCGATGACGTTCGCCAGACAGAAAGACACCGGCATGAAAAATCGCGTCCCAGCACGGGGGATCGGGGCATGAAGCACACCCCGCTGTCGTACTCCCCATGAGTCCGGTGTCGGAGAAACCGGACTACGCAATATGCCGTGTCATCGGGCCCACTCTTTGTCCAGCGGCTGGACGGGCTCCTCAAAGTACCGGTGCAGGGCCGGGGGCAGGTCATGCCAGTCGGCATCCGCGCCCAGTGCCGCGGTGTCACGGCTGTTGTGCGTGTTCCAGAAGAGGATGTTCTTGCCGCGAAGTGCCCTGGCGTCCGCGTCATGGAGCAGGGCCGCAAAGGTCTTGCCGGTGTAGGTGCCTTCCAGCCGGATACCGCCATCCTCCCGCGCACGGCGCACAGCCTCCACGGACGCCTGCGTATAGAGCGCATACTCGCCGCCAAAGAATTCGTCCCGGATGTGGAAGCGGTCCTCGGGGAAGGGGCATTCGGGGAAATCCGGGTCGGCTTCGCGCAATAACCGGTTGCACGCGCGGAACAGCGCCTGGGCGTGGGTCATGCCGGTGTACGGATTGGTGGTCACCCGCACCGCCTCGACGCGGGTGGGCATGCCCGCCGCCGCGAGCCCCAGCGCCAGTCCAACGCAGGTGCCCATGGTTCCCGACGCGACATATATATAATGGGGTTCCGGCAGCACTCCGGTCCGCACCTGATCCCGCAGCTCAAAGGCCGCATCCACAAAACCCACCGCGCCCAGGGGGGACGACCCGCCCGGCGGAATGACGGACGGGAAAGCACCTTCCTCTTCGGCCGCCCCGAAGAAACGCCGACGGGTCTCCTGCGCCGTGTCGCGCCAGGCGCAGGGACAAAGGATTGCCCCGGCGTGCAGCGCCGCGAGCAGGTTGTGCCGGACCGAGTGCGCGTTGTGCTGCGGTCCGAGGATGCTGCGGCAGCGCATGCCCAACCGGGCGGCGAAGATGGCCGTGGCCAGGGCGTGGTTGGACCCGGCCCCGCCAAAGGTAATCACTGACCGCGCGCCGCGCGCCTGTGCGGCGCCCAGCAGCAGGGCCAGTTTGCGCACCTTGTTGCCGCCGTAGACGGGGGAGGTGAGGTCGTCGCGCTTCACGTGGACCGAGGCGGCCCCCGTCTCCGCGCAAAACGACGGCAACGGCTCCACCGGCGTGGGCAGTTCGGCAAGGTCAATGCAGGGCATTGCATCCCGCAATGCCGGGTATTCGGCAAAAAGACTGTTCATAAAGCGCTCCCAACGGCGCTATTCTACACGATTATCCCCTGCCGAATCGGAATGGCTTTCGCCTGCACAAACCCGCAATGCGGGACGCACCGCGCCGGGAATGGCCTCAGACGGCTTTTGCGCTACGGCTGCACACAGCAGGCGATGTCGATGAGGCGCAGCAGTTCCTCAATCACCGTGCGGCAGTTGGGGTCGGCCGCGTAGAGTGCGGCAACCTTCTTACGGGCGGCGGGAACGTTGCCGCAGGCCTTGCCGCGGGCGATCAACTCCCGGCAAAGCGCAGGCATGGGGCCCCAGGTGCCGCATTCCACCCAGGCGTTGCTCAGAAAAATGAACTTGGGGATGGCCTCGCCGCCGTTGGTCAGGAAGCGCGCAAACACCTCGGGACGCAGTTCGCGGGAGATGAAGCGCACTTTCAGGTTCGGGGCGGCCTCGGCCAGGCACTGCAGCACGGGCACGTGCCGGACCACGTCGCCGCACCAGTCCTCGGCAATGGCCACCACGTACACCATCCGCGGCAACCCGCGAAGGAAACCTAGGGTCTGCGGGTCGAGGACGAGTGACTGTCGCAGCATCTCCATCTTGTCGCTGTTCTCCACGGAAGAAGCCAGCTTCAGCCAGACGGGATATTTTCTGGCCTGATCATAGACATCCCTCCAGTCTATGAGGGGAAGAATTGGCGGCTTTGGCATACCCAGATCT
>CAIXUF010000917.1 GCA_903922535.1 Candidatus Hydrogenedentota bacterium | reverse complement strand
GACCGCCGCGTTATCCGCTACCGTATCGGCCTGCTCAAGGAGGAGTTGGAGGAGGTGCGCCAGGACCGGCGCATCCAGCGCAAGCGCCGCAACGAGGCGGGCACGCCAAGGGTCGCGCTGGTGGGCTACACCAATGCGGGCAAGTCGTCGCTGCTGAACGCGCTCACGGCTGCGGGCGCGCTGGCTGAGGACAAACTTTTCGCCACGCTCGACCCGCTGGTGCGCCGCTGCACCCTGCCCGGCGGCGGCGAGGTGCTGCTGGCCGACACGGTGGGCTTTGTGCGGCGTCTGCCGCACACGCTGGTCGCGGCGTTCCGCGCCACGCTGGAGGCGGTCAACGAATCCGACCTGCTGCTGCTGGTCGCCGACGCCGCCCATCCCACCATGGAGGAGCACATCCGCACGGTGCGCCAGGTGCTGGAGGAAATCGGGGCCTCCACGGTGCCCATCATCCGGGTGTACAACAAGACGGACCTGCTGGAACGCGAAGAGATCGAGGGCCTGCTCTCGGGCCGTGACCCGTCGGTGGCGGTGTCCGCCAAACAGGGCACCGGGCTCGACAGCCTGCTCCAAGCCGTGGCGGACCACATCGGCGCGACGCGCACACGGCTGCGCCTGCGCATCCCGCAGGACAAGGCGGCCGTGCTGGCCCGGGTTCATGACCGGGGCCGGGTGATTAGCACCGCCTACGAGGGCAACGACATTCTGATGGAGGTGGAGGTGGACGCGTCGGGCGCCGGGGCGCTGGCCCCCTACGCGGAGTCTGAATTATGACCGCGCCGTTCATCCGCATACGGGCCGCGGCCATCATCGTCGAGAACGGGCGCATCCTGCTCGAAAAACACGGCAAGGACGGCCGCGAATACTGGGTGTTGCCGGGCGGCGGCGTGGACCCCGGCGAAACACTCTCAGAAGCCTTGCGCCGGGAATTGCGCGAAGAAGTTGGCGTCGAAACCGAAACGGGCGATCTTGCCTTTGCCTGCGAGGCCATTGCTCCCGACGCCTCGCGCCATATCGTGCAACTGGCCTTTCTGGCGTCCATCACGGGGGGAACGCCCCATGTGACCGGCTACGACCAGCGGGTGGTCGATGTGGCCTGGATTCCCGTGGAGGAGGTGGCGGGTCTGGAGATGTATCCGGTCATTCAGGGCCACCTCGCGGCGGCGCTGCGGGCAGGTATTTCCCGCCGCACCGACAGTCTGGGCAACGTGTGGCAATAATGGCCCTCTTTTGCGCCTGCCCGGCCCAAACAGGTACCATTCCTTTGAAAGCCGTGCGATGCCGCGTTGCGGCGTGGAAACGGCGGGGCTTGGTGGCAAACCAATGACGCTGGCAAACCGAATCACCCTGTTCCGGCTGGCCATGGTGCCGGTGTTTTGCACGATGGTCTATCTGTACACGGCAGACCTCTACCTGCTGCGCGCGGCGGCGGCGGTGGTGTACGCGCTGGCGTCCATATCGGACGCGCTGGACGGCTGGGTGGCCCGGCGCTTCAAGCAGGAATCGGCGCTGGGCCGCAGGCTTGACCCGCTGGCGGACAAGCTGCTGATCAGCCTCGGTTTCGTGTTCATGGCGGCCAACGAGCAGTTCGTGCCCCATGTGCCGATGTGGTTCCCCGTGGCGGTGCTCGCGCGCGACGTGTTCATCGTCATGGGCGCGTGGCTGATCAATGAGAAGTTCGGGCCGGTGCGTGTGAAGCCGCGCATCGCCGGCAAGGCCACCACGGCCCTGCAAATGGTTACGCTTATCGCCCTGATCCTGGCGCTGCCGGGATCGGCATTGTTGATTTGGATTAATCTCGCGTTCTGCGTGTGGTCCGCCGCCGACTATTTCTTTTTCGGCTGGACCCAGGTGGCGGAGAAGGAGACCCCGCAATGACAAATTCAGCCGGTCCCGGCAACGTGAAACCGCCCCTCGTGGCGATTTGCGGCCGGCCCAATGTGGGCAAGTCCACGCTATTCAACCGCATGATCGGCAAGTCCCGCGCCATTGTCCATGATCAGGAGGGCATCACCCGCGACCGTTTCTACGGGCGCGGCACCTGGTTTGACAAGGTCATCCGCGTCGTAGACACGGGCGGCATCATCGAAAATCCGGTCGACGAGATCTCGCGCAAGATGCAGCAGCAGGTGCGCGCCGCCCTCGACGAGGCCGCGGTTATCGTTCTGGTCGTGGACGGCCAGCAGGAAATCACGCGCACCGACCGGCTCATCGCCGAGGAGATTCAGCGGCTGCGCAAACCGGTTGTGCTGGCGGTGAACAAGCTCGACAACTACAAGATGTCCGAGAACCGTTTTGACTTCTATGAACTCGCCATGGGCGATCCGCTGTCCGTTTCTTCCGGCCATGGCATCGGCGTCGAGGAACTCATGCAGGAGGTGATGAAGCACCTCCCGGACGCGCCGTCCGCCACGCCGGAAACGGTTGCCCCCGGGGAGGGCGACGAGGACGCGCCCGCAGTCCTCACCAGCAAGGTCACCCGTGTCGCCATCGTGGGCCGGCCCAACGTGGGCAAATCATCTTTTGTGAACGCCATCCTCAACGAGGAGCGCACCATTGTTTCAGAGGTTCCCGGCACCACGCGCGACGCCATAGACATCGATTTCACCTGGCAGGACCGGGAATACCTGCTCATCGACACGGCCGGCATGCGCAAGAAGGCGGGCATCCGCGAGGATGTCGAGCGCTTCAGCGTTACCCGGTCGTTACGCGCCATCCGGCGCGCCGATGTCTGCCTTGTCATGGTCGAAGCGACCGAGGGTCTGGCCGACCAGGACAAGCGCATCATCGGTTATGCCATGGAAAACGGCACCCCCATCATCCTTGTCTGGACCAAGTGGGATCTCATTGAGGACAAGGAGAAACGGTTCAAGGCGCTGGTCGACGACATCGACCTGCAGATGCCGCAGATCAAGTTCGTGCCCTGGCTTACCATTTCGAACCTGACCCGGCTGCGCCTTTTCAAAACCTTCGAGATGATCGATGAAGTGGCCGCTGAGGCCAAGAAGCGCGTCGCCACCGCCGAACTCAACAAACTGATTGACCGGATCAAGGCCAAGCACAATCCCCCCAGCCAGAAGGGCAAGCACGCCAAAATCCTCTATGCCACACAGGCCAGCACAAACCCGACGGTCTTCATCATCTTTGTGAACCAGATAAAGCTGTTCCATTTCAGCTACCTGCGCTTCATCGAGAACCAGCTCCGCGAGGAATACGGGTTCAAGGGCATACCCATCCGGATCGAGCTGCGCGAGGAGAAGGCCAAATGATTGTTGCCGGCCTGCTGATTCCCCCTGCCATTGCCTTGTCCTACCTGCTTGGGTCCGTGCCCACGGGCCTGTGGCTGGGCCTGAAACTGCGCAATATCGACATCCGCGAGCACGGCAGCCGCAACATCGGCGCCACGAACACGATGCGGGTGCTTGGCAAGAAGCTCGGCATTCTCACGCTCGCGGCGGACCTGCTCAAGGGCTGGCTGCCCGTGGCGGCCGCGCTGTGGCTGAATGCATGGGACTATCTGCCGATTCTGTGCGGGCTTGCGGCCATCCTCGGGCACACGTTTTCCGTGTTTCTCTGGTTTCGCGGCGGCAAGGGCGTGGCCACCAGCACCGGCGAGTTTCTGGGGCTTGCGCCCAGGCCCACGCTGCTCGCAGCAGTTGTGTACGGCGTGGT
>CAIXUF010000916.1 GCA_903922535.1 Candidatus Hydrogenedentota bacterium | reverse complement strand
TTTGATCGGCCCGGTGCACGTTCGATAATCCGCCCTATGCCCCCTGGAAAGGCAGTATCTTCACGCAGGTTCGCGGATTTTGGAAGATGCCTTTCACCGGACACTTACGACAATCCCCCGCACCCGTGCCCGCCTCATCGCTCTTCACCAACGGATACGACCTTCGCAGGGTTGCGGGCAGGACAGGAATTCTTTGCTGAAACTTTGCCGCACCTTTGCCTGGACTTTACCTGCGCCTGCCACAATGACGCTGACGAAATGGCCGCAATCGGCTGTGGCAGTCACGGCGGCAGCCTTCACGGGGAATTGGCCCTGGAAAGGATTCGCTGCTGGTTCAATCAACACGGAGACACACCATGAAATCAGGCACAAGAGACAAGGCTGAGGGCAAGTTGCACCAGGCAAAAGGCAGGATCAAGGAGGCGGTCGGCGTAATTGCGGGGGACCGCGATCTGGAAGTCGAAGGCAAGAAGGAGAATGCGGTCGGCAAGGTTCAGGAAAAGTGCGGCCAGGTCAAGACCGTGATGGGCAAGTAGAAGGGTTTCCGCGGTGCGGGACCGGCGAATGCCGGAAACGCCATGGCGGAGATGTGTGTGGACCCGGATGTCCGGGCACTGTTCCAGGGTGGAATGCTGAGGCCGAAAGCCTCCGAGAAAGGAATGTTCATGTTTAACAAGTTGGTTGTGTTGGGGGTGTGCGTGCTTGCAGTCGTCGGGCTTGCGGGTTGTCCCGGAACGGCCTGCTTCGGCATTGACACCTGCCGGCTGCAGGGCACATGGGACGCGTCGTTCACCGCAGGAAACATCACGACGGTGACGGACCGGATGGTCATCAGCAACGACACGTTCACCTATGCCACACTGACGAGCGGGTTTGAAGGCACCTACAAGATTAACGCGCTGACCAACCCGAAGCAGATCGACTTCATGATCACCAAGTCCTGGGTCGGTCTGGGTGCCCTCCAGGTGGTCGACAACAATCCCGACACAAAACTGGGCATTTACACGGTATCCAAGGACGCTTTGGCGGTACAGTTTGGCGACCAAACCACCCGGCCGACTGTGTTTGACAGCGACAAGACGATCACGATGGTGCATACCAGCGTCAATTGAACGGCGGAAAGACCAGAGATGCTCTTTCCCGTGACCCCGGCAGGCCACGCCGCGATGCGTGGTCTGCCGGGACTGGTTCGTTCCGCAAGAACAGGGAATATCATCACGACCGGCATAAAATCTTCGAGGCGAAAGGAGGCATGAACGCCATTCAACCCAAAGGGTTTAACCTCGCTGTTTCGGTCAACTCCTAATGTGATGTGCCAATAAAGCGACCGTCGCATGCGCGGCAGGTCGTGCGTCCGAAAGGGCGCACATGCATGGTTCATAAAGACTTGGAATGGGAGAAAACGCACAATGCGTATGCTTGCAACTGTGATTATTGTTGCGCTGGTCCTGAGCATGGCCGGCGTGGCGGTTGCCGAACTTCAGAACGTTGAAGTCGGCGGCAGCCTGAAGATCCGCGGCAACTACTGGCGCATGGACCAGTTCGGCGCCTCAAACTTCACTGAACAGCGCACCACGCTGAATGTAAAGGCGGACTTCACAAATGACATCAGCGCCTTCATCGAATTGGACAGTTACGGCGACTGGGGCCAGGGCTTTCGCTCCAATTACCTGACCGGCATGGACGGCCGCGGCGGCACCGATGTTCACCTGTATCAGGCTTACATCGACGAGAAGAATCTGTGGGGCACCGGGCTGAGTTCCCGCACGGGCCGCCAGGAACTGGTGTTCGGCAGCAAGTTTCTGCTGGGGAACAACAGCAGCGGTCCGCACTTCACGGGCCTGTCCTATGACGGCACGCGGCTGAGCTACGCCTGCGACATGTTCAAGATTGACGCCTTCGCCGCCAAACTGGCCGAGACCTTCCAGAATCTGGGTAAGGGTGATGTGGACCTGTACGGCGTCTACGCCAGCTATATCGGCATCCAGGATGTCACCCTTGACGCCTACGGCATTGGCGTCATGGATGACCGTATTCCGAACAAGGATGTCAGCGTCTACACCTTTGGCCTCCGCGGAGCAGGAACGATCAGTGGTTTTGACTTTGACGCAGAAGCAGCCTATCAGATGGGCAAAGTGGACGGCCAGCCGTCCGCCTGCCCGTTTGGGTTCGGTGAAGCCGATGTCAAGTACGGCGCGTTTGCGGCCAACGGTGACCTTGGCTACACGTTCGACATGACGTGGCAGCCGCGCGTGTTCGGCAAGTTTGCCTACTTCGGCGGCGGCAAGGCCGATGACAACTGCTGGTCCAATGACCGCACCCTGCCGTTCAACCGTCTGTTCTCGGACATCAGCTACAGCCCGTTTTTGGACGTCAACCGCAACCTGAGCAACATCTTCTTCTATGGCCTTGGCGTGCAGGTCATGCCGACGGAGTGTCTGTCTCTGAAGCTCATGGGCTCCTATATTGACCTTGACAAGAAGGTTGGCGCGCAGAGCAGCCTGGGTTGGGAAGCCGGTGTGTCCGGCACCTACCACTACAGCGAAGATCTGGCCTTCACCGCCGGGTACTCGCATTTCTTCGGTTCCGATTGGAACAAAGAAAAGAGCTGCATGTTCGACAAGGACGACAGCAACAAACCGAGCTTCGACTACGTCTACGCCCAGACCGAAATTTCGTTCTAATTCTGCACACGCAGCCTGACGTTGGCCCCCCGCGGGAACTGCGGGGGGCTTCCTTATGTGTTCCGCCCACCGTCGCGACAGACCGTCAAAGGGCCTGGCATTTCCCAGGACACCCTTATCACAAAAGAGAGCAAGGTTGCCGGCCTGAAGAATAGGTGTCTGTTGAAGCCGAACAGACAAGTAGCGATCTGGGTTGCATCATTCGGACCCTTCCCGACCGGGCACCTGGGGACCCTTTTGTATGCAAGCGCGTTTGGGAGGGAACCAAAACGTGGAAAACGCTCACACCCAAAGTACTGCGATCCCTTGTCCGCACGCGAACAATGCCTGTCCCCCAAGGCTCCATGTTCCGGCGTGCGTTGCCCGCGGGCATCCGCCCCTACTTGGCGAGGCAGGATGCGCAGGCGTGCATCAACCCCGTGTACTGCACTTCACAACCCCGCAACCGCGCCGTTTCCCGAAAGCCTGCAAGCATTCCGGCAAGCGCCAGGGTTGTACCGTTCACATATTCGGACAGATCTATCTCCCACGCACTCTCTGAATCGCTGTCGCCCCGCGACAGAAGCTCCTCTTCCAGGAAAAGACGCTGGTCTTCGGACTCCATGGGGAAAACATGCATTCCCGACGCCTGGGTTCGAACGCGCGGGGGAAGTGCGCCCGTGCGCGCCCTTTCCGCGTAGGCCCTCATACGCCCGCTGTCTGGAGCTGCCGCACGCGGGATGCCGGGTTGTTCCGCGTAGTCCGGCTTTGCAGCAAATACCTGTCGCGCAGTTCGCGGAGGAGCACCCTCTTTATGGAGTCCCTATCCCATGCGCCGCCATTGTGCTGCCAGGCCCACGACAGGGTTTCCTTCGCAAGCGCGGCCGCCCGGTCCGGATTGTGGGTTAGCGCGAGCGCCACCGAATAGCACAGATCGACGTGCGACAGAAGCGTCCGTTCGAATTCGGGGTCTTTGCCCATCATTGCCTGGTCCATGTGTGTTCCCTCACTCCCGCTGTTTGACGGCGGTGGTTGATTGTTTATCTTCTTAAACGGCTGCAGTCGGTCGCAGGCTTGCGGCTTCCTGGCCGATGCTGGCCGAACAGCCGGCATCCTTCGCCATTCCGCTGGTTGACTGCCCCGGATTGTGCTCCGTGGCCCAGTCTTCCTGTGCCCGGCAGAATATCTGAAACACCCTGCCCAAATTGCGGGCCAGTTCCTCACCTTCCATCACGGCGGCGCGGCCGCCGGTCGCGCCCGGGTCAGACCCAAGAACCTTACTCATGATAAAGAACTCCTTTCCGTAGGCAATCCCGCGAGGGCCGCCGCGAACGTCAGGTCAACGGCGCCATTCACTGGTGTCATTGTGCCAATCTCACGTGAAATGCGGGCAAAGGATTGGTAAAGCTTTGGCAAAGCATTCCGCTTTTCGTGAAATGGCGGAGGTTTTGCGGGGGGGGGCGTGCAGACCATGTACGGGGTGGAATCCTCTTGCCTTCGTCAGGGACTTCTGCCCAGGCTTCAGCTATTCTGCGCCGGGGTGCGCCTGTTTGTACGCAAGGACCGGCAGCCATTCGTTCAACTGCTTGCGCGTTTCCAGCAGGGTGGTTGCCATACGGTCCGCCCCAACCTCCTGAAGCTGTTCGCGGTTCGCGTCCACGTCGTCCTTGAGCCCCCAGCGGCCGACGATGATCTTGAGTTGCGGGTGCCGCGCCCGCAGCCGCTTGCACAGGTAACGCGTGTGGGACAGGCCGCCCGGCGGCAGGGCGCCGATGCAGATGAGCGCGGCCCCTTCCTCGGTCACCTGGGCCACCAGTTCAGAGGTCAACGTCTCCAACGCAGTCACCTCCACGTCCCATTCGGCCGGGTTGAGCAGTTGACACAGCATTTCAAGCGCCAGCCTGTCTGCACGGTCGCGCGCGGGGCACGCCAGGATGCGGACCCTGGAGGGCACCGCTGGAACGCCCCCGGCGGACGGTTCTTCCGCCGTCGCCGGCAGGATCGTTGATCGGCGCTCGCCCAAGTCTTCCAGCATCTCATGCGTTGCCTGAAGGACAAACTCCTCGTCGTCGTTTGACAACTCACCGGCCTCGCGGTCCCGCCGGGTGTGAATCAACGCCTGCACCAGCAGGTCGTCGTAGACCTGCTCCGGGGGATAGACCTTGGCCTGCTTCAGGACCAACTGCGTGGCCTCGTCCTGGTCCCGCGCCAACAACCGCTGGTAGTAACTGACCTCCGGAGCCAGGGCGGGTTCGTCCCCCAGGAGCACGACGAAGAATTCAAAGCCGGGGGCGTGTTTGCCAAGAACCACGAGGCACACGGTCAGCGGTCCGGAGAGCACAAGGCCGATGGGCCCCCACAGGAAGGCCCAGAATGCGGCCGCGACCAGCATGGCCACCGGCGAGACGCCGATGCTCTGGCCGTACAGCCACGGTTCCACGCCGTTGTTTGAAAACAGTTCCAGGAACAGGAAGAACGCGATTACCGCGAGTGGTTGCCACCAACCGGGGAATTGGGCCAGACTGAGGGTAATCGGAAGCAGTGCCCCCAGGGGCGCCCCGACGTAGGGGACATAGCGCAGCACAGCGGCCAGAAAGCCCCACAGCACCGCGTATTCCACGCCGATAAGGTACAGGCCCAGCCCCCATACCAGGCCGTAGCTCCCGTTTACGGCGAGCTGGATAAGCAGATAACGGCTGATGCGCCCCCCCGCGTCGTCCATTGCCTTGGTCGCCGCGGTCATGCGCCCGTCACCCACCAGCCGGATAAGCCGGTTGCGAAGCGCCTCTCGTTCCAGCAGCATGAAGATGACCAGCACCAGCGTCAGGGCCAATCCACCGAGCGAGGCCATCAAGGGGCTGAGGAAGGCCGACAGCCACGATAGCGGTGTCGGGAAGGTCGGGTTGGTGGCAGCGGCGGGCAGTGGGCTTTCCAGCGGAAGCGCCACGGCAGACGGTTGACCGGGAGTCACGGCGAGCGCTCCTGCCGGTGGAACCGTGGCCGGCCCCTTTATGCTCGCCAGCGTCTTTTCCCACTCCCCGGCTATATCCCCGGCCATTTTTCCCAGGCGTTCCATTCCTGTGCCATGGCCCATCTGCCGCAGGTACTTGACCTTGCTCTGGATGTTTTCGGTGTGCGTGGGCAGTTCGTTGGCCAGGCGCGTCACCTCGACCTTGACCATCCACAGAACACCGCCCAGGGCCAGTGCCGCAAGCAGGACAACGACGGCGACCGAGGGCATTCGTCCCACGTGCCGCCGCTGAAGGGCTGTGACAAGCGGGGCTAGCGGAAAGGCCAGAAACACGGCCAACGCAACCGGGATGAGCACCGTCTGGGCCCAATACAAGCCGCCAATCACAACTACCCCGACAACGGTGCCGGTTAGGACGGTCAGCGTGGCCTGACTAGCGGGGGCGACGGTCGGTCTTGCCATCAGTCACGTCCTCCAAAGGGTGCAATTGGGAAGATGTCCTCCGCCGCGCCGCTGGGGGGCGGCGTGGGACGGTGTGCATTCCCGGCCTGCCTTTGGAGTTTCTGCTCGCTTTTGCCGTGGTCTGTTCCGGCGGCCGGGCCGCCGGTTTCGTGATGAACTCGCGGGCGAGTTCGAGCAGTGCCCCCATTGCAACCCCCCTTAGCGCGGAGATCTCCGGCTGAAACCTGCTGCCCCACCTGACCCTCCAGACTGGCGTATCGGCGGGGGAGATCCGGGCGGCATCCACGCACGGGGCGCCGATGGAGGCAGCGCGGGCCGGAAGCGTGCCGTCGTTATAGCCGTTTTGCGCGGTGTGTCCGGTCCCGCGACTGCCCGAACGGAAGCCGCCGAAAAATCCCAGCGCCGCTGCTCCCGCCAGAAGGACCCAGGGCCGTCGCCGCACTTGAAGTTTGACGTCAAAGGTGTCCCGCACGGTGTTCACGGAGTCCTTGACCGTTCTGACCGTTCCCAAGACTTGGCGTTCCAGCGCTCCGAGCTTGTCATTCAGGCCAGCCAGCGTCTTATCCATCTTTTGCCGCATCACGTCACCCGCACTATCCATCAACCTTCTCCTTGCGGTTCTGAGCCAACTCATCGGTTGGGGTGTTGAAGTGCTTTAGCCTCTGGACCCCCACCAGGCATAGGATGCTGCCAAGCGTTGCGACAGGGGTGCCCACAATCCCGTAGCATCCCCACAGGGGGAGGGCGGGCAACAATGCAGCCAGCAGGTGGACCAGCATTACACAGAGCAGTCCGCCGCCCATCAGGACGATCGCCAAACCTGCGGCCACCAGCGAACCGGCGCCCACGGCGCGTCCAATTTCGCCTTTGATCTCATGCTGAACAAGGGCCAGTTGCTGCCTGATGAGTGTCTGGACATCCATGATGATGCCGTTGATCAACTCCATGACATCGACTTCCGGTTTTGTTTCCGGACTGTTTGGCATGGCATCAGCTCCGCGGTGTCGTGCCCTTGGCCACCAGATACCCTGCGGCGAGGCCTATGAGCAGGGCGGGAATGGGGTAGCGGCGGATCAGGTTTGTCACGTCCTCCGCGACGTCCTTGACGCCCTCCTCCTGGAGATAGCGGCCGCTGTTCTCCAGGGCGTCGGCCACCGCCGAAGATGCGTCGCCGGCCATGCCGTCCTCGGGGCCACGGGCGCGGACGGTGTCGCCAAGCGAACGGAGGCGGGTGCCCACTGCGGCACTGGCGTTTTCTGTCGTGTCACCGACGTATGCCGCCGCGTCATCGGCCTTGTGGCCGACATAGGACGCCGCATCTTCCGCCTTGTGTCCGACATACAACGTCGCGTTTTCCGCCTTGCGGCCGACGTATGCCGCCACCTCTTCGGTCTTCAGTGCCGCAGGCACGGCTGCTTCATGGGATTTCTTGGGGGGGAGGGGTGCCCTGTTGCGGATACGCTTGGCCGCGTTCGCACGGGGCGTGCTGGGTTTGCTTTGTTTTCCACGGTTCGGGTTCTTGGTCGCAGTTGTTGTGTGGGACATGGTCTTTATCCTTTTTTGTGGTCGAACGTATGGATGGACTTCGGAGCCGTCCAGCAGGCGTTTCGGTGCAATAAGGGTCAATGTGACAGATCAACATGGACGCCGGGCAAAGGACAGGTAAAGCATTGGTAACGATTTCAGTACCAGGCAGAAAAAGCCTGGATGGGCCATGCGAGGCAAATCATGCCGACGCGCTGCATCTGCAATCGTTATCCGCTTGCTGTCCATGATGACGGCCGTCGCACAGCCATTTCAGGCGGACGCCCCCGTCCCTTGGAAAGATGCCCGGCGTCCGCTTGCGCGAACGCCGGGCGCGGGTTCAATCGAGCGGCATTGCGCCAAGGTCTAGTGTTTGTCATTCCGGTCGTGGTCGCGGTCCCGGTCTCTGTCTCTTGTCTCGGTTGTGACGGAATAGGTGCGGGACTCGACGGGGTAATCCCAGTGCCCTGCGGTGAATCCAAAACCTGCGGAACTGTGGTGCCAGCGGGCAGGCGACCAAGTCATGTGCTCCGCCACTGGCCGTTCCCAACGCCCCGAAGTCCAGGCATACTCGCCCTTTTCGTGGGACCAGTTACCGGCTATCCAGACCATGCCATCGCCGGGGGACACGGGCATGGTTTCCTCTCTAAGCGCCGGAGGCGCCTCCTGAACGACGAGCGTTCGCGTGGTGGTGGCTTCCACCGGGGCGGAGGCTTCCGATTCTTTGTTCCAGAAGCCCGGGGACCACTCGTAACCGTTCGAGACCTCGTTCCAACGGCCGGGGCTCCAGGTCATGCCCGGGATGGCGCGCCGCCATGTGCCGGGCACCCACTCGTACTTGGCTGTGTCGCCGTCCCATTGCCAGTATCCGGGTATCCATACCGCGTTCTCGGCCGGGCGCGTTTCGATGCGCATGACCTCTGCCCTTGGCTCGGGCGGCGCCGTTTTCACGATGATCTCGTCCACGATGTTGCCGAGGGTGTCCGTAAGCGCCTCGTGTCGGAAGTGCGCCCTCTGGGGCGCCTCCTTCACGATCGTGACTTCCTGCGCCGGCGGGGTGGACGTCGTCGTCTCGGTGGTGACGACTACCTGCCTGCTGGACACAGCCACAGGTTCCGCGACGACCTGAACGCTTTGCGACCACGCCCCCGCACAGACTGTGGCGGCCGCAATGGCGGCGCCCACGATGGCGCGGGTCGAATTACACTTCTTCATTCGTGTTCTCCTGTGTGCCCGGCGTGAACGAAAGGCATTGGAAAGCCATTCCAGAACGTCGGGGCACATTTGTTCTTTCAAGACTCGGAACTTCTTCGATGCGTGGAACACCTTCCTGCAAACGCTTTGCAGCCAGGTGCCCGCGACGGTGAGCCGGAAGAGCTTTCCGGTCATGGGGCCAGTGTGCTTCTCCGGCTTGATGCGACGTCAGTCATGCGCCTTCCGCTGGTCAGGTGCGTTTTCGCACTTGGGCTGAATGTCCCTATTTTCGTATCGTGGTTTCCTTTTCAACGGTCTCCGAGCCCGAGTGGGGATTGACGTGTGTCTTGATTGTCTCGGTTGTGGTTTCTTTGGTTCTGCAGCCGGAGATGCTTAGCGCCGCCGATGCGATGAGAAGAACGGCCATGAGCAGTTTTAGGGATTTCATTCTCAGTTGCCTCCTTTGGAGTGTCCCGCTTCAGCGGGAATTGAACAATCACCTGTTTCCAGAAATGACCAGAGTTGGTTGTGGTCAAGTTTTGCATGTGCGTTTGGCGTGTTGTGTTTCAGCGGCGTCGTGTGAGGCACGACGCGGCTTTCACGTTCGTCGGAAGCGGTTGGGGGTTTGGAATTCATTGCTTCGTTCTCTTGATTTCTTCTTCCACTTCTTGCGCCCCCCGGGCGTAAAAGGCGACCTCATCGGGGGCAATCTCGCGGAGCAGTCTCAAGAACTCGCCGGCATGGACGCGCTCTTCGTCTGCGATGTCTCTGAGCACTTCCACGGCGAGCTTGTTGTCGGTTGACTCGGCAAGTTGGGTGTACATTTGAATTGCTTCGTACTCTGAAGACACCATGAAACGAATTGCCCGGATGAGTTCCTCGTCCGTGAGTTGTCTTCCGTTTGCCAGCCCGGAAAAGGGCGACCCAAACTGTGGCATGTCCATTCTCCTTTCTTGCCTTTTTTCAGATGTGTGCGCTGTTGTTTGCGGTGGGACCGTATCAGGTGCACCCGCGCAGGAGGAACAGCAGCACCAGGATCGGAATCGGCACTCCCAAGGCCCAAAGCAAGATCCAACCGATCTTGCCTTCTTGATTGTTGCGCACGTTTGTGGCCCTTCTACTTGCCGATTACCTTCTTGACCTGGCCGAGCTTCTCTTGAGCCTTTCCGACGAAGTTTTCATCCTTTCCTTTGGATTCTAGGCCGCGGTTTCCGACGGCTTTCCCGACAATCTCTTTGACTTTGCCTTTCGCCTGGTGCATCTTGCCTTCCGCGTGGTCTGTTATGCTTGATTTCATGGTATTTCTCCGTGTCGGTTGTCCGGTCAACCACCGTTGGCTGACCGGTTTTTGCCAAAAACTGGCAGGAGACACTTTTCGGGGCGGCGCCCCAAAAAGAAAGCGACCGTGAACACCACGGCCGCCCGTGATCATTTCGTCAAGGTAATTCTGCCAAACGCAGGTAGAATCCAGGCAAAGGTTTGGCAAATGTTAGGCAAAGAAATGCGCCATGTGAAGCGGTCACGCTGGCGCGCACGGAGACAGTCGCGGCAGCGAACCGTGCGCTCAAGGAGAAACTGGTAGTTCTGGCGTCCGCGTTGGGTGCGGAGGCAGTTTAACAAAGCTTTACCCGCCGTACGCCGGAACTACATTTTGGACAGGTATATTTGAACCGTTGCGGGGATATTGTCCGGGCAGGGAAAAACGGTGCTGACAACTTGGAGGTACATTGCATGTGCAGAAAACACGTTGAAATGATGAGACTTGGCCTGGTGTTTGCGCTCCTGTTCCCGCTGGCGGTGTGCAGCGGTTGCGGAAGCGCCAAACTGACGATTCTTATGTCGTCCGATTCGGGTGGCGCCAAGGCGGTGGTGGAGCAGATTGCCGCCAAGGCAGCCGTGGCGGTTGCCGACATTCAATCGTTGACGGTCAGCGTCACGGGCGTGGTTCTGGATCAGTTGGGCGGCAGCCAGGTGGAGTTGGTTGTCACGCCGCAAGACGTGGATTTAGTTCAGCTTGCCGGGGTTTCCGGATTGCTGACTTCCGCCGAAGTGCCGGCTGGTGTCTATACCAAGATACGTCTGGATATTGCCACTCCCCGGCTGGTGTTGATTTCCGATCCTGCCACGGTGCTCACGGACATCCACCTTACGGCCAATGCGCGGATGTTCGTCGAAACCCGTTTCGCCATCTTGGCCAACACCAACACGAACATTGTGCTGGACTTCGGCGGAATTCATCTGGTGCAGCAGGGCAACGGCGGTTACACGCTGACGCCCCAGCTTCGCGCCGACGTGCGTGTGGAACTGGTCCCGGTGTCCAATCAAGGAACGGTGGTGTCCGTCAATTCGCTGGCAGGCACAATGGTGCTGGCGATTGGGGACAGCAACGTGACGGTCAATATTGCGGCGGCGGACATCTACCTGCCCGGAGATACGGACATACCGACAGGCGGCGCGGATGATCTCGTGACAGGCACATGGATTTCAGTTGAGGGCACCGTGAATGCCGACGGTGTAATCATGGCCACCGCATTGGCAGTGCTGCCGGCTCCGGCAACATGACCTAAGACGAACAGCCCAAAAGGACAAGGGACGTCCGGCGCAAGCCGGACGTCCCTTGTTCATTCCAGCGCAGGCATTTGGGTTGACCTGCCCGCGTCGTTCGAAAGCAAACCGGTTCCGACGAGACAAATGCCAAACCGCAGACCCAGTGTTCAGGGACGGTTACTCAATCTCCGGTAGAAAACGGCTTTCGCAATTTCGGCTGCGAGGATGTAGAGGGACACGATGACGAGCATCAGGAAGAGCACGAATGGGGGCAGGCTGGTGAACCCAAGCGGCCTGGCAATGGGGGTGAAGGGAAGCACAAGGGCGGCCGCGGCGACGGAGAGCGTGGTAATCAGCAGGTACCTGCCGGGCCTGCTCTTGATAAACGGCCTGCGCGTCCGCACGACCAGCACGATGAGTGCCGCCGAAATGACGGACTCGACAAACCACCCGGTGCGGAACTGTTCCGGATTGGCGCGCAGGACGAAGATGAGCACGCCGAAGGTCAGGTAGTCGAACACGGAACTGACAAGACCGAAGGTCAGCATGAACCGGACGATGAACCCAATGTCCCAGCGCCGGGGCTTGTCCACCATCTCCACATCCACGCCGTCGGAGGCGATGGTCATCTCGGGGAAATCCGTCATCAGGTTGGTCAGGAGAATCTGCTTGGGCAGCAGCGGGAGGAAGGGCAGGAACAGCGATGCGCCCGCCATGCTGAACATGTTTCCAAAGTTGGCGCTCGTGGCCATGAGCACGTACTTCAGCGTGTTGGCAAAGGTCTTTCTCCCCTCCTTCACGCCCTCGACAAGGACCTTCAGGTCCTTTTCCAGCAGGACAATGTCGGCCGCCTCCTTGGCGACATCCACAGCCGTGTCCACCGAAATGCCCACGTCGGCGGTGTGCAGCGCGGAGGCGTCGTTAATCCCGTCGCCCATGTAGCCGACCACGTTTCCGGCCTTCTTGAGCGCCAGAAGAATTCGCTCCTTTTGGTTGGGTTCGACTTCCGCGAAGACGTCGGTGCCGTTGACCTGCTGGAGCAGTGCGCCGTCGCTCAACTGGTGAAGCTCCGGTCCGGTGAGCATGCGCGGGTTTTGAAATCCAATCTGCTGGCCGACGGCGGCGGCGACCAGGTGATTGTCGCCCGTGATGACCTTCAGTGAAATCCCCATCCGCTTCAGTTCGTTTATGGTGTCAATAATGCCGGGCTTGGCCGGGTCGGAAAGCACCAGGAATCCGAGAAAAGTCATGCCGGACTCATGGTCCTTGGTAATGTCCACCTCCGCGCCTACGTCGCGCAAGGCAATCCCCAGCACGCGGAAGCCCTGACGGCTGACCTCCTCAAACTGATGCTGAATTTGCGCCGTCATTTGTGAAAAGGGCACCGTGCCGCCGCCGGGGGCTTCCGCAAGCGAACAGGCCTCGAGAACATTCGCCAGGGCGCCTTTTGTTATCACGAGGTGCGCGCCGTCCTTTTCGACAAGAATGCTCAGGCGTTTGCGGATGAAATCGTAGGGGACCTCGTCCAGTTTCTTGTAGGCGCTGATGTCAAACTGTTTATGGGTCCGGACGGCGTCGTCTATCGGATTTGTGAACCCCGTCTCATAGGAGGCGTTGATATAGGCGTAGAGCAGGGTCTTCTCGCATTCTTTTCCCTCCGGGTCGAGTGCGGAGTTTACATGGACGACACCCTCCGTCAGCGTCCCCGTTTTGTCGGAACACAGGACATTCATGGTGCCGAAGTTTTCGATGGCCGCCAAACGTTTGACGATCACCTTCAGGCGCGCCATGTGCTTTGTTCCGTATGCGAGGTTGATGCTGATGATGGCGGGAAGCATCTGCGGGGTGAGCCCGATAGCCAACGCGAGGGAAAACAGGAACGAGTCCAGGACCGGCCGGTGCAGGAACACGTTCACAGCGAAGATGGTGAGGACCAGGACCATCGTGACTTCCGACAGCAGATATCCAAAACGCCGTATTCCGCGCTCAAAGTCCGTCTCCGGCGGCCTGAGTTTGAGCCGTTCCGAGACCTTGCCGAATTCGGTCTCCTGCCCGGTGTGAACCACCAACGCCTTTGCGCTGCCGCTCACGGCATGCGTTCCCATGAACAGCGTGTTGAGCCTTTGGCCGAGGGGGGCGTCGGCGGCGCTGATGCCGACCGTCTTGGCAACAGGAAAGGTCTCACCGGTCAGCGTTGCCTCGTCTATGAACAGCTCCGTGGATTCAAGGATAAGGCAGTCGCCGGGGACCACGTCGCCGGCGTTGAGGATGACAATGTCCCCCGGCACGACCTCCTCCGTGGGAATCTCCGTTTCTTTCCCGTCGCGCAGCACGGCGGCCTTGATCTGGACGATGGAGAGCAGTTTCTGGATTGCGTTGGTTGCCCCCCGTTCCTGCCAGAATCCGAGCAGACCGCTCACAAGCACGATGGTCAGAATGATGAGCGTGTCCGTGCGATCGTGCAGGAAGAAGGACAACCCCGCCGCGACAAGAAGGATGATCATGATCGGGCTCTTGAACTGGCCGACAAGCAGCGCCAGACTGCCCGACCTCTTCTTGGGCGTCAGGAGGTTTGCCCCATAGCGTTTTTGGCGGGCGACCGCCTCGCTGTTGGTCAGGCCCTCCGGCGTTGCCTTGGCCCGGTCAAGCGCTTCGGAGGCGGAAATACTCCAAAACGTGTCCAATTGCGGGTTCATAACCTCTCCTTTACGAAGTACCTCATCCAGACGCACGGAAACTCCCGGCAAAGGAATTGCAAACACCCGGCAGGCATCGTTACCCGTCTGGAATACAACATGATTGTGGAACACGGAGACGTGGAGAACTAATCCATTGTAGCGCAATCATTTGCGGCCAGGCATCGTTTGTGGACCCCGCGCGCGGCCCGCCGGGATGGCCGACGCAGGCATGCCTCCGGTTTCTGTGGGTGCCTGAGTGTGAAAGCCGCAAGTCACGCCACCTTTTCGTGGCGGTGCGCGAAACAGGCTATCGGCCCGAAGGCGCGGCGGCGGATGCGTAGGCGGGATCTTCCCGCGCATATGCGCCCGCGTCGTTCTCGATTCCCAGCATCGCTTCGATCTGTCTGTGGGCCTGATTCAGGCTGGCCTCCACCAAGAGGCGCGTTTCTTCTATCGCCGCCGGACTCGTGTTTGCAGGTGGCGGTATGGCGGGCGCGCACAGGCTGATTACGCGCGAAAAGGGCTTGGCAATGGAAAGCCGGTCCCAAGAACCCAACCGCCACGCCGGCCGGACTGCGAAGGCATGGGGTATAATGGGAACGCCGGTGCGCGCGGCCAGAATGGCGGCGCCGGGCTTGGCCACCCGGCGCGGTCCCCGGGGGCCGTCCAGTGCCAGCATGACCGCGCTGCCGTGTTCCAGGACGACGGCGAGGTTCCGCAATGCCTGCCCGCCCCCGTTGCTCGAAGAACCCCGGACCGACAGGATGCCAAGGCGTCGGACCGCCCGTGCGGCCCATTCGGCGTCGAAGCTGTGGCTGGCGAGCGTCTGAATCCCCGTGTTGCGGTATTGGCAGGCGGCCAGGATGATTGATTCATGCCATATCGCCACAATGGCCCGGCCGTTTGCCCGTTTAATGCCGTCTTGATTCTCCCGCCCCGGAAACTCGTGCCGGCAGGTGTATGAGAGCAACCGCGCGACTGCGGCAATGATCGGGGGGCCAAGGTTCAGGAAGAACCGCTGGCGCGCAGTGAAGGGGAGGGGACTGTCATATTGGAGGCCTGCGATTTGTGCTGCCATGAAACTGCTCCACCCCCTGCCACGTTGAATGACCATGAGGTGACGACGTGTGTCAACGGTACACATCACACCGGTTTCTTCGGCCTGTTGCCGTTACAGTTTGTCAAACGAAAGTAAAGCTTTGGTGAAATTTGGGTAAAGTTTCGGTAAAGAACCCGAGGTCGGCCGCCAATTCCCTGGACAAGCCTTCAGTTCGGGCTCGGCCGTCTTTTTTAGCATCGGCTCGAAAACGCGGCGGTTTTGGACATGGCACTTACATCCGAAAGCTGAGCCGGGGCTTCAGCAACCCGAAGCCCCGGCGGCGCAACGCACGCGGTCAAGGCTGCCAAAACACCCTTCTTGGAACCTGTGAAGACAGCTTCTTATTCCGAATCACCGAGATTCCCCCGGAGAATGCCGCGCGAAACGCGCGGCAACCGTCCGCGGGAACACGGGGGACAGGCTTCTTTCACCACTTGATCTTGTGGGTGTCGCCCAAGTTCTGAAGCCAGTTCCCGATGTCGTCAAGCACGTTTGCCTTGGCCACGATGGTCCTTACCACGGTCACTTTCTTGATGTGTTTCATTCTTCTTGTCCTTGTATGTCGCCGGGCCCGGAACGCAAACCCATTGTCGGCGATACGACGCCCGGATGTAAGCTCATGTAAGCGTCATGCCCGCTTCCGCGAATCCCGCTTCATTTCCGGCCGCGCCGGCATCGAGGCGGTCTTTCAGGTATTTGCCCCGCAGTGCGGTTAGCAGTTTCGTCTTGATGCTCTCCCTGCCGCGTGCGCTGTTGCGCAGACACCATGCCCTTGTCAGGACCCGCCCCGCCAGTTCCTGTGCCTGTTCCGGATCGCGCGTCAGCGCGAGCGCCACCGAATAGCACATTTCCGCGTGTGCAAGTAGGACCTGTTCGAACGCTTCCGCTTGCTCCATTGGTTTTCCTCGTTTGTGGCGTTCGTTCGCCTAGGTTGCAGGTTCCATCAGGTTTTCAACGCAGTCCGTCGGGAAAGACGGACGGCGACCCAAACGGGCCAGGGTTTCGGTCACGCGCTGGGGACGCCCCCAATCGCTCCAATCCACTCCGTCCATTGGAAGGAGAATGCTTTGGTCGGACACGTGCTGAAGAATGTCTCTCGAAAAGTCGGCCGGTGTCAGATGGCCGTAGAGGCTTGCCAGGGCGCGCGCCTCATTGGGGACCAGCCGTCCCTCGCGTATGCCGCGCAGCACCATGAGATAGGCGCCAAATTCGCAGAGCATTTCGGGCAGGCACTGTCTGCCCAGGTTCCACAGCGTTTGCGCTTTTGCAGCCATTACCATGGTGTTCCACAGGCACCCCTGCCGGAGCAGCGCGCGGGCCTCCTTCCCTTCGGGCTTTTCCTGGAAATACACCACTTGCGTCGGTCCATGCTTCAGGGGGCTGGGCCCGTCTGTCCACGTCTTGCCCGGGGCTATCCATCCATAATCGGTTTCCGCGCGGTCGGGAACCGCCCCGACGAGGACGATCCTGTCGCGATATTCCTCGGCCAGTGCGCACGCGCGGTTTATGTGGCTGCAAAACCGGTCTTCCGGATGCACATAATGGTCTGAGGGAAGGAGTATGACCGTCGCTTCCGGGTTGACCGCGAGCACATAGGCCAGCGCCCAGAAGATTCCCGGCGCCGTGCCGAGGTTGTCCGGCTGTTCGAGAACCAGCCCGGGCAGGTTCTCGTTTTCAAATTCGGTTAAGAACTCACGGTGGCCCCGCCCAATAACCGTCACGACGTGTTCCCCCGGGACGACGGAACACGCCCGGTCCAGGGTGTGCTGAAAC
>CAIXUF010000915.1 GCA_903922535.1 Candidatus Hydrogenedentota bacterium | reverse complement strand
GCGGTGCCGGACGGCTTCGACGTAATAGACGCCGGAGAATTTCCGTCCCACCCCGCGCATTTCGATATTTTGCTTGGCCCGCAAGGTCGGCAAGCCGATGGTCGTGGCTTCCGCCGTGACCTGCCCGAGTTCCCCGGAGACGAACGCGTGCTCGGCGGCAGGCCTGGTTTTCGTCGTGCCTGCCGCGGGCGTGATCTTCCCCGCGCGTTGTCCTCCGGGTTGCCCCATGATGATCTCCCGTTATTTGCGATTGCCGGTATTCGCGTCGATCACCACCGGACGCGAAGGTGATCCCGGTGTCAGCGCGGATTTGTCCCCGAGTACCGGGCGCTCCGGGGTCGAGGCGTTATCCGCTTTCGCGACCGCCGGCGCCTTGGCTTTCGGATCGACGCCGACCGCTTTGGCCGATTGTCCGCCGGCGGCGTTCCCCTGCGTCTGGGTTTGCGGGCGAAACGACCGCAGGATGCCTTGCCGGCTGGTGAAATACTCCAAGGCCAGCGCCGGGGGCTTCTCCAGGCCACGCGGATGGAAGTGCAACTCCTCACCTTCGACATAGAACACATAGCCGGTCGTCCCCTTGCCGTCCGCTGCCCGCGCGGTCTTCGCCAGTGATGCTAACCATTGCGCATCCGACACTTTGCTCTGATGCAGCCGGGGGAACCGGTCAATGCTCGGTGTGACCACCGGCGTCAACCCATGCTCCTTCGCGATGGTCTCCGCGATATCGCTCGCGCGCATCCCGCCCGGCTGCTGCCACACCCGCTGCACCTGCTCAGCGGACAGCTTGCACGCCTTGTCATAGGCCTTAATGGTGATCGTCGGTGCGCCCGATTCCGGGAAGTCGTAGCCGATTTCCTTGATCACCGCCACCCTGGTGGGTGAGAGATTGTCCGCATAACCGAAGCGCACACGGATCTCCTTCCCTTCCTGCAGTAGCGGATCATCGATGAACTGCAAATAGGGATCGGCCAGCGTCACTTCCAGCAAATCCATTTCCTTCTCGTGATCTTCGTAGGTGAACGCAATCAAGTCTCCCGTCAGGTCGAGGGAGAGGCGTTTCCCGTCAATTTCGAGCAGCACGATGGGCGCGTCAGTATTCATGATCTCTGCCTTGAATGGGTGAGCGGGAGGGAGCACTACCAGCAGACACGGTCACAACGCCGTGATGGTGTGGAATCACTCGTGGCGTGTCCCCCCGCTACATCCCTCTATATAGTCGAAAGCCCAATATTTTTTTCAGGGCCATGCGTCGGGGGGATTGACAGCGCCCGCCTAAGTGTTTATATTTATTTAACATGAACACAGACTTGTCGTGGGATCACTCAACTACATCACAGCACCGCTCATTGTCGAAAACCGCAGTCACTGAAGGGAGACGCCATGACAGAACAGAAATGCAGCCGCACGCTTGGCCAACGTGTCAAGGAGTTGCGCGAGCAGAAAAAGCGGACTGACCCGCGATTTACCGTTCGGCAATTCGCCCTGGCGCTCGGAGTCAGTCCGGCCTTCATCAGCCAGTTGGAGAATGGGGGCGCGTTTGTTCCCAAGAATGAGGTCGTCGAAAAGATGGCCGAATTGCTTGAGGTGGATAAGGACGAATTGTTCGCGTTAGCCCAGAAGGTCGAACCGGGCATCACGGACATTATCGTGGAAAAGCCGGCGTGGGCGGATTTCTTACGAACCGCCAAATCAAGTGGGTGGACGGCGGAAGAAGCCAAACGCATCCTTGAAGACCATTACCAGCACAAGGATTAGGGAATGAAGCAGCCACGGTATTATCGCTACGAAGAATTCGAGGGAAAAGCGCAGGCGTTGCTGTCGCAGTATCACCGGCAATTCCCGACCACGCCCGTCACGGAGATTCCGGTCGATGGGATCATCGAGTCATTGCTTGGTCTGGATCTGGTCTACGATGATCTCGCGCGTCTGTTCGCCTGCGCGGATATCCTGGGGGCGATCAATATCCACGAGAAGGCCATTTACGTCGATTCATCGTTAATGCCGGAACGCTATCCCTCGCGTGAAGGACGCTTTCGCTTCACGCTCGCGCACGAATTGGGCCATTGGGTGCTACACCGCTTTGACGTTGCGCCGAAAGAGCAGGGATCGCTGTTCCGTGATGAGGGAACCGGGCATATCCTGTGCCGAAAGGCCACGCGCTACGAGCAGCGTGAATGGCAGGCCAATCAGTTCGCCGCGTGTCTCTTGATGCCCAACGCGCACGTGCATGCCGGTTGGCTGACGGTC
>CAIXUF010000914.1 GCA_903922535.1 Candidatus Hydrogenedentota bacterium | reverse complement strand
TGTTTCCGGACTCGTATTGTGGTCAAGCCGGTAAGTCAGTGGTTCTAGGCGCACGCTTCCAACTCTGAACACGTCCATTGAAAAGAAAGGAGGACCATGGACATGTTCGGATCTTTTATTGACTGGATCAACCGGGCGGCGAACAAGCCGACGGCACACAAAGCCACTGGAGAAGGGGGCCATGATGTCCCGTTCGACTTGACCAAGCACGCGCCACAGTTTACCGCAAAGGATCATGAGGCGGCGCGCGCGCAAGGTTATCGGGACGCTTTGGACAAGTTCCTGTGGGAAATGGGTGGAAAGCTCGCCGACGAGGGCGCGAGAAAAAGAAAACTTCAATCCAAGGCGCAAATGCGCGCAGATTTGGAAGGAGAGGGGTTGTCCACGGAGGAATTGGGAGGACTTTCAGAGGA
This sequence comes from Candidatus Hydrogenedentota bacterium, assembly GCA_903922535.1. The sequence continues at coordinate 4,656 of CAIXUF010000914.1, read as the reverse complement.
AGCCGCACGCCTTCCTCGATACCCGCATTATGAGCCAAAACCAGAAGTCCATGCGCCCAAAGACCCGTATATGCGCAATGCCCAGGTCCAGGGGATGGTCAATCGTCTAATTCAGTTGGATGAAAGATTTCGGGATCATGGAGTGTCGTTGTTTGATGAGGAGGCGGATGTCTCCCCCGAGCTCCGCGAGAAGTATCGCTGGGCGCAAATGGAGCGCCAGCGAGTTGCCAAACGTCTTGTGGCGTTCGGCGAGGATCCCTCGGAAATTGAGGAGGGAATCCAGTCTGGGGACCTTCAGCGCAATATGGAGATTCCGGCGCGGGAAAATGTGGCGGTGAAACAGGGCGCCTTCCTTCCGCACGCCGCCGCCAAGGCGGGATACCAGGTGCTGGAGGGCAACGGCAAGGGCATGCCCGACGGACTGAACGTGTCCGTGGGCGCCGAGTGGAGCATCTATGCGGGCGGACGCCGCCATGCGGACGTCGCCGCGGCCAAGGCGCAGGTGCGCTCACTGGAATTGCAGCGCGCGGACGTGGACAAACTGGTGGAACTGGACGTGCGCCAGGCGCATGCCCGGGTGAACGAGGCCATTGCGCGCATACGCAAGGACAAGGCCGCGCGCGCACTCGGCGAGGAGGGCATGCAGCTCGCCGAACTCCGGTTCCAGCAGGGTGCCGGCATCCAGGCCGACACGCTTGACGCGGAACTGGCCCTGAGCACGGCCGAAACGGCGCTGGTCCAGTCGCTGCGCGGCTATGCCGCCGCGCTGGCCGGGCTCGACAAGGCGGTGGGCCGCCCTCCGCTTGGCGCCGAGGGCGCCGTCGGTCCGGAGCCGCCCAAGCCTGCGCAACCCAAGAAGTAACGGGGAGCCCCGTCCCGCGCACGCTGACGCCGAATGTCATGGATCTGCCCCCTCCGGTGGGCTCGTCTTCTGTCCATTTCGTCCATTGTGTCCATGAAGTCCTTTTCGTCCATTCTTGGCTTCCTGCGGACCGCCGTAATCCGGCTGTTCCCCACCGGGGAGAAATAATCCCATGGGCGTTGCACTCGTTCTTGTGGTAATCGGCTCACTGGCGCAAACGCCTGCCGACGGCTCCTGTCTGGAGCGCATGGCAAAGGCGCTGGAGTTGGCCCGCGCCGACATCGGCGCGATGGTGCCGGTCGCCGAAAAGGCGGCCAAGCTCCTTGCGGACGGAGGCAGGCTGTACTCGTCGGGCCAGCCGTCACTGGTGAGCGAGATCACAGGCCGCGCGGGCGGGATCATGATGATCAGACCGCTTGCCGCAGACGTGCCAACGCCGGGGGACGTGGTGCTTCACACGCCGGAACCCGGGGTGGAACTCCCGGAGGCGCTGCGCGGCACGAAGGCCCTGGTCGTGGTGTTTGGCGCGCCGGTGGCGGGCCACGACGGACCGGCCTTCGCCAACCATGCGGACGGGGCGGACATTTCCCCCACGCTCGCGAACGCGATTCCCGCGTGGATGTTCACCGGCGAGCTGGTTGCCGCGCTCACGCGGCTCGGCAAAGTGCCCGTCATTTACGAGACCATCGGCGCCTACGGCGGTTACCCGCGCATGGCGAAGTACAAGTCGGGTGAGATCGCTTTTCACGACGACTGCGCCGTGCCGCCCTGCCCCGCGGGCACCATGGCCAATGCCTACGTGGATGCCGTCACCGCCATGCTGCGCCGCGTCGAGAAGGAGGAGCGCGCCCAACTCGACGAGGCCGGCGCGTGGGTGCGCGGGGCGCGCAGGAACGGCAAACAGCTTTTCATGTACTCCATGGGGCACCTGTTTCCCGACGAGGTGGGCAAGACAGACATCGGTAAGATGTTCCATTCTGTCGGGTGGAGTGCGGGGTTCCGCGTGGCCCATCCCGAGGACGACTACCACGATGGCGACCTCGCCGTGCACATCTGCTACCAGCACCCAACCGACGCGCTGCTGCGCAAAGCCCGCCCGGCAGGCGCGCGGGTGGTCTATGTGTCGCTTCTTGCCGACCGCGATTTCAAAAAAGACGACGGCGTGATTTGGATTGATCCGATGTGGAACTGGCCCGACGCGTGCGTGACGCTGGAGGGATACGATGTGCCCCTGCTCCCCGCCTCGGGTGTCGTGAACGGGGCAATTGCGTGGGAGATCTACCGGCTGGGGATGCAGTAGGCCTGAAGCGTCACGTTCTCAACGCGGAACGCGCCGGTGCCGCCCCGGATACCGAAGCCGATCTTTACGTTGCCCAGTGTTTCCGGCAGATACTCTCCCGGCGCGAAGGTGATCTCATAATCCTGGCTGTCCGCAGTGCCTTCGGCGTACATCAAATCAACGGTCTTGTCCTTCGAGAACAGCATCACGCGGAACGTGCGGGTATGGTTGCTGCCGCGGGTGACATTCTCCAGTTGCAGGCGGAAGTGCAGGGTGTAGGAACAATTCGCCTTCAACCCGGTTGCAGGCCGGCCGTTTTCATCGCGCACTACGGGGAACAGGATGGTGGGGGTTCTGAGTGCCTTGTCGCTGTTCTCCGCAAGGGCGACCCGGTACGCCTTCGTACCCACCACGGCCCCTTCCTTCGGAAGTTCAATCGCCGCGATTTCCTCCGCCAACAGGTCCCCCCCGGGCGGGTTGGCGTTCTGTTGCCGATCCCCGCCGATGCGCCACAGCGACGAATTGGGGTACTGCCCGCGGAGGCGCGCACCAGACTCTTTGAGCACGCTGTTCAGCGTCACATCCCTGTTGTTGTCGTCGAAAGAGACGACCCAGAAACCGTCCTGGGGCTGCCTGGCGAGCGCGTTCCTGAGCTCCTTCGCATCGGCGCAGAGCGCCATCTTGTTGATCACGCCTTGGAATTCCCAGTCGGGGCGCATGCGGCGCAGGTGATAAGGGATTAGGTGGTAGGAGAAACGGACCTTGTAGGGTTCGAGGAACAGGATTCGGTCGGTGGGCGAAATCACTTTTGCGAGGGTTTCCGCCATGCTTTTCATGCCGCCGTCACCGTGCGAGTCCACGCCCGTTTCCATGCCCGCGGCCAGCGAGGGCGCATATGCCAGTGCCACCAGAAGACCCAGCGCCACACAGGCAACAACGCCCAGCCGCGGTTTTGATTCGCCGAACAGTCCGCGCAGGCGGCGGAACAGCGTGTCCATGCCGACACCGGCGAGCACCGCGCAGAGGAGTATGTCAAAGATGAAATACCGGTGCAGCCACTTGTGGTTGACCTGCATGAAAAGGAGGGGGAAAGGCGAGCACAGCACGCCCAGCAGCATGAGCAGCAGGCTTCGGCGGCGGGCATACAGTCCGGCAAGGCCGGCGGCCAGCACGACAGCCAGAGCAATGCCGCAGAGGACCCCGTGGCATGACAGGAAGCGCTGGACGATGAAGCTGTTCAGGTAGGCACCCAGCCCAAGCGTATACCGCCGCACGGGCCGTTCATAGGCTTTGTCCGCGGCGGCATCCGTACCGGCGACAGCGCCCGCTTCCGGCGTGCCTTCGCCCGACACGTTCTTCTGGCCGCTGAACAGCAGCCGCATTTCGTCCAGGGGCGCGGGGCTGAAACTGACCGTGACGGCCACCTGGAGAATAACCACGGCCAGGCACAGTCCCGCCAAACCGGCAATCACCGCGATGCGGTGCCGCCAGGACCCGGACCCCAAAAGCAATGAAACGGCCGCGCCGCCCATAATTCCCGCCGTGACGAAGAAGAAGGACAGGTGTGTGGGCAGGCCCAGCAGCAGGCCCAGCGCGGTGACGGCCCAACCGCGCCAGCCCCGGTTGTCCAGCACCGACTGGACGCCGTACAGCAGCACGGCCCCGGCCAGGCACACCATGCCATAGAACCGAAGTTCGTTGGAGTAATAAATGTGCTCCGGTGAAACCGCGAGGAACAGCCCCGCCCAAAAGGCCGCGTTCAGCCCAAAGTGCTTGCGGACCATGAGGAACAGGACGGCCAGCGTGATCAGGCTGATGAAGAAGAACGGCAGGCGCAGTGTTGCCTCGTTGAGATGCACCGGCAACACTTCGCTGGTCACCGGCATCTGCACGGGAAAGCGGAACTGCGCCGACGGCGGAAACAATTCGATGGTTGCCTTGACCACCAGCCACGTCAACGGCGTAAAGGTGCTGGCAGCCATTTTGCCCGACAACAGCCTGTCGAGCGGCCACATCGCCCCGCACAGCGTGTACACCTCGTCCCCCCAGAACCCCTGGAAGAGTCCCGGAATCCGGAGCGCGGCGGCCAGCGCCAGCAGAAACGCAAGTACACCGCATTCCAGCCAGACGCGCCGGAGGGGCGCACAGTTCTGTGTTTCCAGTGTAGAAAGTGGTGACATTTCGCCCGTTAGATTTCCCCGGGGCGCCTGGGAAAGGCACTCCGGCATCAATTGCTGTTATTGGAGTTGCTCTGGCCAACCAAGGAGTATGATAGAGGCGGGCGTTCAGGCGATCAACAGGAAATCTCAAGTTCTGATTTCTTCATCACTGAAACGCCTGTAGATTTCCCAACGTTCTTGCGGCGTCAGAACACCGCAAAACGGTGTGTTCTGACGCAGCCGTCGGCCTTCTTCATTGTCATCCAAGAGCACTTTCCGGACGCTCTCCCACTCCTGCCCGAGCAGGCGCTGCCACTCCATAACCGCGGGGGATGCGCCCCTTTGCAGCCAGCGGG
>CAIXUF010000913.1 GCA_903922535.1 Candidatus Hydrogenedentota bacterium | reverse complement strand
GTCGCCATGATCCGCCGCGCCGGATACGACCCCGTCTGGAAAGACTTCGACCGCGCCTTTCACGGTTGACCCGCACGGACCACGCAACTCCTCGAAATGACGGCGCGCGACATGCCGGTTGCGCCCCGCTTCGTGCTACCATGAACCCACAGCATTGAAGGCATTCTCACTTGGCAAACTGGGGCAACGGTGGTATTGGTTGAGTGAGTGTTATCATGGGTCCACAACATTGGAGGCATTCTCATGGGTATGGCGGCTGTGTTGTCGGCGCTTGTGCTGTTTGCCGGGGCGGATGTCCGGCTGGAAACCACCCCCACCGCAGTGATCCTGCACAGCGGCGATGAATCGCTGTCGGTTTCGCTGGCCTGTCCCGCGGTGGAATTGGCGGGTGTGGCCGATGCGTTGGGCGGCCAATCGCCCAAGTCGGTGGAGGGCGACCTGCTCAAAGACAACACGCTGAAGGTTGTCTATGCGCCCATCCCCTTGTCCGGCGGCGGGTCGCTGGAGGCCGAATTGGACCTCGCCTGGTCTCCCCAGGAACAGGTGCTGCGCAAAGGACTGCGGTTGCGCGAGGTCAACACAGTCGCTCCGGTAAAACTGGACGAGGTTGTCTTCGACACTTACGACACCGCTCCCGTGCAGGAGTTCCGGCCCGGTCCGCCGCAGAGCTATCCCGTGTTCATCAAGGGTTGCTTCCTGGGGGTGGAATTCCCTGTCGCCTCCACACGCGTCAAGAACGGCAAAGTCATCCTGGCCACAAAACCGCACTGTGAACTGGCCCCCAATGGTTCGTATTCAAGCCGCCAGGCCGTGTATGGCCCGGCGGAGGCGGGACAGGAAGTGCTGGCGTTTCACCGCTATATAGAGGCGCACCGGCCGGCGCCCAAGGGGCTGCATTTCAACTACAACTCCTGGTGGACCTCGCCGGTGCCCTTCACCGAGGCCGACATTCTCGGCCTGATGAAACAGTTCGAGGACAACCTCTACAAGAAGCACGGCGTGGGGCTCGACTCGTTCACCATCGACATGGGCTGGTCCGATCCCATGGGTGTGTGGGATATCGACAAGAAGCTGTTCCCCGACGGGTTCACCAAGATCCAGGCGGGCGCCGAGGCGATGGGTGGCCACCTGGGACTGTGGTGCTCGCCGTCGTCCTGCTATCCGCCCGCAGTGGACCCGCAATGGGCGCTCGATCACGGCTACGAGAGCTTCGAGGTGCCCGGCACCACGGTTCGACTGCTCAGCCTTGCGGGTGAGAAGTACCAGGCCAAGTATGCGTCCTCCATCGGCGGCATCGCGAAGCAATACCACCTGGGCCAGATAAAGCTTGACGGCCTGAACCCGGGCGGCGCCAATTACATGGCCGGCAACTGGACATCGGACGCCACGGCGGCGGGCGCGTGCGCGGCCTTCGACGTCATGCGCGCGGCCAGTCCCGTGGCGTGGCTCGAAGCCACCTACAGCGCCTACGCCAGCCCCTGGTGGCTGTTCCACGTCAACTCGGTCATCGGCTGTTTCGGCGACGACTCGCCGCACGGCCGCGTGCCCTGCCCGATATACCGCGAGAGCTACACCACGGGACGCGACTACTTTAACCTGCAGGGGGCCGACCGGCTTCCCTCGCCCATCCCCGCGCAGGAAATCCTCGGCGTCATCCACCAGAGCGACGAGCCCTTCATGAACGATGCCGTCACCACGATTCTGCGCGGTCACGCCTTTGTGCCGCTCTATGTGAATCCCAAGTACATGAACGATGACCGTTGGGCCCTGCTGGCCGGACTGATCAAATGGTCCCGCGCCAACGCGGAACTGCTGACCGCGCCAAACACGCTGCCGCTGCGTCCCGCGACGTGGCTCAAGGAAGGCACACCCTGGCTGTCGTTCACCGCGCCCATGCCGCGCGAACCCTACGGCTACGCGCACTGGGGCGCCGATCGCGGTCTCGTTTTGCTGCGCAATCCATGGATCGCGAAACAAAGTTATCCCATAAAGATTGACCTGGCCGTGAAGGGACCGGTGCATGCCATCAGCCTCTATCCCGAACCGCGCTTCTACGGCGATGCGCTGTACGCCGGACAAACTCTGGACGTGCCCCTTGCACCCTATGAAACGGTTGTGTTGTCCTTTGCCACCGGCGACGCGCCGCAGGGTCTGCCCAAAGCGGCGAACGTTGTGAACACAGTTCTTGCCAACACGCTCACCAATCCAAACACAAGCGTGAGCAGTGTCCTCTACGACGAAGTCCCCCAGCCCTACGGCGCGGACTACACTTCTCTCGCACCCGCGTCAGGCAAAGCCGTGGAAATCAACGCGGACTTCCGCATGGACGTCCCCTCGGCCCGGACACCCGGCGTGGACGCCCCCGACGGCCGTATCGCCCGTGTGCGGGTTCTGGCCCTCTTCGAAGGCAAGACCGTGCCGGAAGCCACGGGCACGCTTCAGGTCAACGGCCAGGACATTCCCTTGCGCGCGATTCGCTCCGACGCAGGCTTCACTGCCACGGGCATTGCCGCGCCCGAATGCTGGCAGTTTCTCGAAGCAACGGTGCCCGAGGGCACCGGCGATGTCTCCCTGCACGCATGCACGCAGGACCCCGGCGCCACCGTGTCCGTCTGGCTGCTCGCCGATAAACCCGGCCTCAGTCTGTCCAAAATGAGCCGCGAGCCGTGGTCGTGGGAGCCGAAACCTGAAAAGGGACACGGACTGGACAGTCCCGAACTGTCCAACGTGCTGCCCCTTGCCCCAATTGTCTGGCGCGACAGCACCTGTGTGCTCGCCCCGCAAACCGTTTCGAATGCGGTCGGGGAAGTGCACAAGACCGCGCTCGTGGAGAAGATCGACGGCGTGTTCCTCGACACCATCGAGCCCGTCTCGGTCAAACAGGGCTGGGGCGAACTCAAAAAGAACCGCAGCGTGTGGGACAAGGAGATCATCATCGGCCCGCAGCATTTCCGCCGCGGCCTGGGCACGCACGCCAACAGCGAGATCGTCTACAACCTCGACGGCAAATACAGCGCGTTCCAGGCGTGGGCCGGTCCCGACATGGCCACCAACGGGTCCATGGGCTTCACGGTGTTTGTGGACGAACAGAAGCGCTGGGAGTCGGGCAGAATGGTGCGCGGCGACGCGGCCAAGCGCGTTGAGGTGGACCTGAAAGACGCCAAGGAACTGCGCCTGGTTGTGGACGACGCCGGCGACAACATCATGGGCGACCACGCCGACTGGGCGGATGCGCGGCTGGTGAAATAGGTATTGACTGTGGGGTGTGCGCAGCGAAGCGGAGCGCGCCGTGCCTTTTCACTGGAACGGGAATCGGCCGCAATCGCACGCCAGGAGCGCGCATATCTGACAGAAAGGACAACGAAAACGCTGCAATACGATAAATGGGGAAAAACAGGCCGTGTCACAGTTACAACCCCGCGCCACGCTTTGACTTGCGCAAAGTGGCCATGCTAGGATTATAATCCTTTTGTGTGCCCCCGCGCCGCTCCCCGACGCGACATCGGGTAGGGCTGAAATCGCGATTTCGCACGGAATGTACCTATCATGTTTATTGGAAGCCAAAGCACCAGCACCCTCATGGACGTTTTCCGCACCGGCCTTACGGAGGTCATCCGCGCCACGGGCCTTCCCGCCGAGGTCAAGTTTGACTGCGAGTTCTGCGCGATCATCGCCAAGGGCGCCGACATGGCGAACCGCATCGACATGATGCGGATCATTTTCACCGCAAAGAACGCCGTGTCGCAGGAGGAACTGGACAAGGCCCTCGCCTCCACGCGCGTCAACGGGCGCATCAAGTTTGAGGAGGGCATGATCAAGATCACGCTGCCCCCCTTCGAATGGCGCCAGATTGCCGCGCTGCTGCCCGTCGACGCGCTTGTCGAGCATTACTGCAAGCATTCGCTGCGCTCGCAGACCTGGGAACTGGAGGTGGAGTCCTACACCGACTCGGACTTCAACATCAACGTGCTCATCGAGGAGATGAAGCAACGCAAGGCGTCCGACCTTCACCTTCGGGCCGGCAACAAGCCCTTCATCCGGGTGGACAACGATCTCCTCGCCCTGGACCACTGCCCCGCCCTCACCGCCGAGGACATGCGGAGGTTCATCCTTCAGCTTGGCGGCCCGAACGAAATGCGCCTGCTGGAAACGGAGCGCGAATCAAGCTTTCAGTACCACGCCGTCGGCGTGGGCTACCTGCGCTGCAGCGGCTACGTGAAGCAGGGCGCCATGGGTCTGGCCGTCCGCCTCATTCCCGAAGCGCCGCTGCCGTTCCCGGCGCTCAACATTCCCGACGTGGTGGCTGCGGTATGCTACAAGCACCGCGGCCTCTTCCTCGTCTGCGGCGTGACCGGCTCCGGCAAGTCCACCACGCTCGCCGCCATGATCGACTACATCAACGAGCGCAGGCCCTGCCACATCATCACGGTCGAGGACCCCATCGAATACGTGTACACCGACAAGAGCAGCATCATCTCGCAGCGACAGGTCGGGCGCGACACGCACTCCTTCGCCAACGCGCTGCGCGGCGCGCTGCGCGAGGACCCCGACGTGATTCTCGTGGGCGAAATGCGCGACATCGAGACCATCCGCGCCGGCCTGAGCGCCGCCGAAACGGGCCACCTTGTGTTCAGCACACTCCACACGACGACGGCCGTGGACACGATCAACCGCATGATCAGCTATTTCCCGCAGAACGAGCGCGACCTGATCCGCCAGGAAATCGCCTACACGCTGCAGGGCGTGGTGTGCCAGCGCCTGCTCAAGCGGATTGGCGGCGGCCGCATCCCCGCGGTGGAGATTCTGCTCGGCGGCAAGCCCATCGTGCGCGACGCCATTCTGGACGGCGACCTCGGCAAGTTGTACGGCATCATCGAGGTGGACAGCGACATGCGCAGCTTCGACCAGTACGCCGTCGAACTCTTCCAGAAGGGGCTCGTCACCCGCGAGGAGGCCATTTCCGCGTGCGCCAACGAGGAAGGCTTCGCCCGCGTCATTTCCGGCATCAAGTCCTCCGAAGGCCGCAAGCTGCTCAAATAGCCGGAGCCGAATCCCGGGCCGGTTACCAGTACGTGTAGAAGCACAGCTCGGTCACCCAGCACTGGAAGGCCAGGAAGCCCAGCATCCCCCACAGCGGCTCTGCCGACCGTGCTTTGCCGCACATCCCCGCAATCGCCAGCGCCGCGGGACCCACCAAAAACGGAAACAGGTACAGCGCCGACCGTTCCCCCTCGCCCCGGGCCAGATACAGGAAGTTCAACGCCACCGCCGCCAGCGCAAACGCCGCAAGGGTTGCCCGCGGCCCCGGTCCGGCGGCCGCCCCATCCTCCGAACGCGCCCCCCGCAGTGTGTCCTCCGTACCGCAGGCGTCGCGCCTGCCTTGTTCTGTTCCATCCGCCGCGCCCGCGCGGCCCAAGGTGAGTGCCTGCCGCAGGAACAGCAGCGATACCGGCATGCCCGCAAAATAGAACCAGGCCGCGGGATTGAAGATCACGCGGAAGGTCCAGCCGGGATAGCGAGGCGTGAACTGGTCCAGATTGTACTGGTCAAGATCGAACTGCGCCTTGGCCGCATGCAGCGCGCTGACGTAGTCGAAGCCCGACCAGAGCCACACCAGTCCGTGCACGGCCAGAAACGCGGCAAGCATCACCACGGCCGTGCGCGCGACCGCCCCGCGCGACCCGGAGCGCGCAATGGCAAACAGTCCCGCCACGGCGAAATAGACGCCCACCCCGGCCAGCGAGAACGACAACAGCGTCGCGAACCCATAGGCCGCACCGCCCAAGAGCGCCCAGCCGGAGCGCCCACCGCGCAGCGATCGTTCAAAACCCCACAGGGCCGCCAGCGTGAACGGTGTGAACAGGATGTCCGCACTGGTCGCCGTGAAAAGCACGATCGACGGGACAAGCGCGTATACCAGCACGCCCGCCAGCGCCGCGCGCGCGCCGAAGCATGCCCGCAGCCAGCCATGCAATGGAAACACACCCAACGCGCCCAGAGCGGCCGTGGCCAGGGAAAGGGCCAGCGGGTCCTGCGTGAAGATCCACGACATCACCCACAGCAGCGCGACGGGACCCGGAGGATGGACCTTGGCGTGCATCGACAGATAGGGCCGTATCTGCGCGTAGCGGGCGAAAAGGTCGTGGATGGAGCCCGTCTTGCCGATGTCCCCCACATACTCGTAGGTCTCGCGCTGGTAGGCCTGCGAAATGCCCTGCATCCCGTGGCGCAGCATGGCCACCGTGCAGGCGAAGAAGAACAGGAACACGGCCGTCGCCGCCACCACCCGCCGCGCCTCCGCCCTGTCCGGTTCGGGTTCCAAGCCCGCCAGCGCCATCGGCAAGGACGACCGCGCCAGTACGGCCATGAAGCCAAAGAACACCAACAGCGGCCCGAGGTGCCACGAAAGTTCGCGCAGGCTGCCGATCAGCCACGGGAGCGCGCCGTCCGGCGCGGCGCACATCTGCACGGCAGCCAGCGCAGCCAGTCCGGCCAACCCAAAGATATAGATAACCGCTGGCCGCGCGCCAAGCCTTGCGGGCCGCAGCCCGGCGCGCCGGGTGATGAACAGCGAGGCCAGCACCGTGATCCACAGCACCGCCAACGGCACTGTCGGCGTGGAAAACGCGGGCAGGTAGAGCGCGTAAAACGGCGTCGGGTGCTGGTAGATGCTTTCCACCCCAAGTATCCACAGCACCGCCATGGCAAGGAGGTACACAACCATCACCGCAAGGCTGACGCGGAACAAGACTCTTCCTGCTGACATGACCGTGAAATTCATGCGTCCATTATGCCCCGCGCGGGGAGAGGAATTCATGCGGCCCCGCACGGCGGCGTTGACAGCGCCGACGGAAAGGAATAGGCTTTTCCTTGAACCGATTGGGCGGACAGCACAAAACAAGGAGAACGCTCATGAGCAAGACCACAACAAGCCGGCGTCAATTCATGCAGGGGGCGCTGGCGGCCGGCGCGGCGGCGGGGCTGACCTTCTCGCGCATAACAGCGGCAAGCGCGGCGCGCGTTAT
>CAIXUF010000912.1 GCA_903922535.1 Candidatus Hydrogenedentota bacterium | reverse complement strand
CAGTCGTTGTAGAGGCCGTCCAACTCGTAGTCTTCGAGGATTTGAATCATGCGCGGCAGGAAGAAGGCGCGCCATCCGGGACTGGCCGGCGCGCAGCGCGCCAGGTCCCACCAGCCGTAGATGCCGTCGCCCGGGCGCGACCACTCCGTCCGATAGTTCCGGTCATGGGCGGTGAAGTAGCCGCTGGACGCGTAGGCGAGAATCTTCATGCCGCGTTGGTGGACCATTGCCACGAAACGGCGGAACCCCTCGGGGTTCATCGACGTCAGTTTGTCGTGTCCAAAGAGGCCGTAGCGGTCATTCCACTCGTCCATGACGTGGATGAGTTGGATGCCGTGGGCCTTGAGCCGGTCCAGTTCCTGTTCGTCGTATTCATTGGGGGCCCAGGGCTCGCGGCTGGGATACTCGCCCATGTTGTAGACGCATTGCGCGGGCAGATAATCCGTGATCAGGTGTGTGCGCATGCATTTGCTTATCTGCTTTGTGCAGAGGCCGATGTGGGTGAGACGCCGCCGGTGATCCTCGGACGTGTAGGTGGCAAGAATCGCAGGCGTCGTGGCGGCATGCCCGGCGCTTCCCGACGCGGGCGATTCGGCTGCCTGGATCTCGCTGATGGGGAAGGAAATGGCGGAAACGGCCGCGCCGGTTGCCGCAGCCTTGACGCCTGTCTTGAAGAATTGTCGCCTGTTCATATTGGACTCCCGCTAACGGCCCAGGCAGCCCCGGCACGGGGACGCCAACAGAAAAAGCATAGGCCACCCCTTTCTCCCAAGTAAAGAAGAAAGAGGGCACAGGCAGGCGTTCGCTCCTGCCGGTGCCGAAGAACCGTCCGCCGCCGAACCTTTGAATCCTTGGTCCGGCAAGTTGGGTGTCACTGGAGCGGCGGCGGCAATACGCGGGGTTTCCCCGTGAACAGCGGTGTCCTGCCGCCTGGCGGCGCTGCGTTGACGACCATGTTGCCCAGCCAGTCGAAGGTCATCTTGAGATTGGGGGCCGAATTCTTCCATTGACCCTCCACGCTGTGCGTGAATGCGATGAGGGGATAGGTGACGGTGAGTTCGTCTCCGGGATGGGCATTGAAACGCACGTAATCGCCGGACCATGCGACGGGAATGCTCTTCGCATTGACGAACGTCCGAACCTGTTCCCGTGTCGCCCAATGCGGTGGGCGCACGAAATAGGCTCTTTGGGCCGAGGCAACCACGGTGACCCTGCCCTGTTCCGGCATGAACGACACAACGCTCCCCCACGCCGAGTCCCTGCTGAAACCCATGTTGACATAGATGCCGGCCGGTCCGAGCGGCGACTTCGGATACCGGTCAATCGTGTTCGACCAGGCCGTATATATGGCGCGCATCCCTTCGGGGGCGCAGCAGCCAAACATCTCAAAGCCGCTGGCACCGCCGAGCAATGTGTTTTCATAGTCGTTCAGCCCGGATCCGCCGATGATGCCGCCCTGGAACTTCCGCAGTTCATCCAGCCCGCCACGGATCCTCTCCTCACCGACGTCCTTGTTGATTTCACGGTAATACGCCTCAAACGCAGGGGTGACAATGAACTGAAGATTGCTGATGTAGTTCCGCAGATAGCGTTCGACATAATCGAAATACTCGGCGTCCCCCGATCTGGCAATCAGCGCGGCCACGGACATCATGTCCGAAACGGCGCAGGTTTCGTTGCAGTTGTCCGGGCCCGCCGGAAACCACCCCGTCCCCGTTCCCCTGCCGAGAAGCCAGCCGAAGGTGCCTTTTGCGAACCCGGTGTACTGCTGCTCGCCCGTGACAAGGCCCAGGTGCGCCAGCCCCCATATTGCATGCATGGTCGCGTGCGAGTGTGCCCCGAAGCTGAACCCGCCCGATGGAACGCCGCTGCTGTCGAACCGGACGCCGTCCGGCTGGCAATTGTTCATGATCCCCCGGGCGTAGGCTCTCGCGAAGTCCAGTCCTTCCCGGTCTTGGGTGGCGAGGTAGTAGGTCACCAACGGCTCCACAATCGGGGCCGGCTGTGCATTCCAGCCGTTCGGCACCACCGAGCCGTCACTGCGAAACGCGCCCATGCCGCACGCGAACCAGCATTCGCCTTTTTCGTTCCAGGTTGCCAGTTTCTTCAGCGCCAGCATCACCTTTCGGGCGAGGTCTCTCGATTCCGGATTCCCCGTCCGCGCATAATCTTCTGAAAGGCTCTTCAGAATCTTCGTCGCCCCCCAAATGTGAATGACCGCGTCGTTCTTGCCGTACTTGGCATTGGTGTTGCCTTCGTTGTAGCAGCCCGGCGCGCTCCAGACACGGCCCTGGCCGTCAACATAATCCCTCATCCGTTTGTGAAAGGCGGCCTCGACCTCACGGCCCGCTTCGGAACCGGATATCTCCCGCATGTAGTACCACTCCCAATCCATGCGGGCGTCCGTGTCGCACGAGACCACCGGGTCCTGCCCTTCCGGCACGGGCGGACACCGCAATGGATGGCATTGGAAAACAGGCTCGTAGCCGAGTTGCTGCCGCGGCGTTTTAATGAGGTAGTTCATGGCCCACCCGGCCATCCGCTTCAGGTCGATATCCTCCGGCTGCCGGCATTGCGAAAGCAGACCGACCTCACCCCGCGCCGGTACAGCCACACGGTAATCGCTGACCGAACCGGCAAGACCTTTGATCACCGGCGCGCGCTCCTGTCCATTCTGGGCATCCAGGTCGGAGGGTTGCCGTGTCGAGCATCCAATCAAGGAGACAGTGAGACACGCGAACAAGGTTATACGCAGTGCGCTGTTCATAAGGACCCTTTCTGTTCGCCAGTTTCATGTGGTTGAGATCCGCTTGTCTGGGGCGGCGCCCCGGTTCAGCGGAGAATTGGACAACCACAGAATCTTCCAAGCAACTACAGTCAGTCAACGCCATTGGTTCAACTGTGCCGTTTGCAACACAATAGGCCGCAACGGGCATGCTAATACAGATTGGACGGTCCGCCAAATATAAACCATTCTCCATGCGCATTTGGCCAGAATTCACTGCCATCGTTCAACCGTTGCGGTACTCGGAACAGGGAACGGAGGCCGAAGACTCACAGCAAGCTCCTGTGGGAAAGGTCGGATGGTGGCCGTCGCCACTCGGGCGGCCTCCCGGCAGTAGAATTCCATGAGGCCGCCAAGTTGTTGCCTGAAACGCAGGGCGCCATGGGATTGTCCCCGACCAGCGCTGCGACCCCGCTCAGCCCTGTTGTTGGGTTTGGTCCCCAACGAAGATCCGGCACTTTGTGCGCCGCTCCTTTTTTGGGGTCTTCGCGAGAATCTGTGGGTAAAGATGGCTTAGAAGGTGGGCATCCGGGTAGTCTCTTAGGCTTCAAAGCT
>CAIXUF010000911.1 GCA_903922535.1 Candidatus Hydrogenedentota bacterium | reverse complement strand
ATTTCCGAAACTACCTGAAGCTTGAACGCCTCACTGTACAACAAGATACTTCGCCCGTCCATAAGCTTGTCCTTTCCCGGCTGGGTGTAAACCTATATCAGGACGGGACATTTTTTTTCACACTTCACCCTTCACCCTTCACACTTCAATCTCCCCCTTCTCCGCGTCATACACCGCCGTCTTCTTCGCCCGCCACGAGGCCATGCCCATCAGCAGCGCCGTCTGCGTGTGGAAGGCGAGGCTGGGACCGCTGTCCAGCGTCCGCGCCCCAGACCGCGCGCATTCCACCAGATTCCGCATCAGGTACAGCACATTATGCCCGTGTTCGATGGCGAAGCGCTGTTCCTTCCTGCCCGTGTTCTTCACACTGTCGTCCGGAAAGAACACAATCTCGTTCTCTTGAATCGTCAGCGCCCCATCCCATCCCCGAATCACCGGAATGCGGATGTCGTCCCGGTTCCCCGTGCCCTGATAGCTGCTCCCCTGCGTCCCCAACACCCCGACGGTGATCTTCTCCGGATACTCAATAAACATGTTGAACGTGTCCGGCACCTCGCGCTCCGGATAGCGGTAAATGCCGCCCGTGGCCACCACCTGTGACGGATGGGTCACCCCGAGTATGTCGATAACCTGCGTCAGCACGTGCGGGTACAGGTCCGTCACGGGCCCGCCCGCATAGTCCTCATACATCCGCCAGCGGAAGTAACGGCTCACATCAAAGTCCCGTTTCGGCGCGTCTCCCAGGAACTCATCCCAAAGCAGATCCGGACCGGGCTTTGCGTCCGGGTCGTCAATCGGCATACCCCGTTCTCCAAAATCGCCCGTCCGGAAGATGCCGCACTCCGCATGGATGGGCTGCCCGATGATGCCGTCCTTCACCAGTTGCCTCATCTGGCGGAAGGCCGAATCCGTCATCCGCTGCGCGCCCAGTTGGAACGCGCCGGGCGCCTTCGCCGCGACTTCCCATAGCTTCTTCGTCAGTTCCCACTGCCGCCAGTGCGTCATCGGCTTCTCACAATAAACATGCTTGCCCGCCTCAAGCGCCGCAATCGCCTGATAACCGTGATGATGGTCCGGCGTGGCGATCGTCACCATGTCCACCGCCGGGTCCTTCAACAGTTCGTGATAATCGCTGTATTCGTGCAGCGGCCTGCCGATCTTCTCAACCTTCTTCTTGAGCCGCGGACGATAAATGTCGCAAAGCGCAACAATCTCCACCGTCTTGTCCGTCTTTTCCATTTCCAGCAGCGTGGCGATGTGTGTTTCCGAGCGCCCGCCGCAGCCGATGACACCCACACCTAAACGGTCGTTCGGGCTCTTGACCGGCGTCTCCTGCGCCACGGCCCCCGCCGCCAGAGCGGAAACCATCGCCCCCGCCATAAACTCCCTGCGATCCATACTGTGTGCCTTCATAAGATCCTCCGGAAGCCGCCTGAGCCCGTCCAGTCCGCCCAAACAGCAGCTTTTCTCTCGACATTATAGGGTCCGGTTCAGGGCGAAGAAAAGAAATCCAGAATCGAAACCTTGTGTGTTACACTATTCGCACTTGGTCAAGGACCCATGAAAAAGGGTTTAACGTAAGGAGCGTACCATGTCTAAGCCTCATGTCTACACGCGGATATTCCCCTCATTTGCATGCTTCGTAACCCGCACACTTTTGGCTCTTCTGGCCGTATGCTGCGGCCCATTCCACGCCTCGGCCCAGGAAACCGTCACTCATCCCGCCAAAGTATACAGCTACGGCATGTTCAGTGCCTTCGCCTATTCCCCCGACGGCACAAAGGTGGCCCTGGCCCACGGCCGCGCGGTCAGCCTGCTGGACGCCCAAACGCTTAACCGCCTCGACACCTTCTTCACGGTGCATTACAGTCCGCAGGGTATGCGGTATGACGCGGATATCACCGCAGTGGCCTTTTCCCCGGACGGGACACGCCTTGCCGTGGCCGCTGAATACGCCACCGTCTTCGACGCGGCCACCGGGGCCGTGGTCTATACAATTGACACCGGGGCCGGTGCGCATTCCCTGGCCTTCTCGCACAACGGAGCCTACCTCCTCACCGGTTCCGGCGGCGGCGACGCCGAACTGTGGAACGCCGCCACCGGCGCGCATATACGAACCTTCTCCGGCCACACCGACACCATCAACTCGGTTGCCTTCTCAAGCAACGACGCGCAGGCGCTCACCGGCTCCGAAGACAACACTGCCATCGTATGGGATGTCGCCAGCGGCCAGGCGGCCCGCACTCTTTCCGGCCACACCGACGGCATCTCCTCCGTTGCTTTCCTGTCCGACGGCACCACCCCTGTCACCGGTTCCTTTGACCGCACCGTCCGCCGCTGGAATGACGCCGGTTTCGTCACCCTGACCACCCCCGACCGCATCTCGTCCGTGGCCGTCAGCGCCAAGTTCCTCATGGCCTACAGCAACGAGGGCGCCATCTACGTCTGGGACAGCACCACCAATGAGAGTCTCGGCGTCTTTTCGCCGAACCCGGAGCTCGACTGGGGCGGCAATGCGGACAACGTCCGCCAGATCGCCTTTTCCCCGGACGGCACCCGGCTGCTCTCGGGCAGCGCGGGCAGCAAGCATCTCCGCCTGTGGGACATGACGCACTGGTCCAAGGTGGTCAAATGCGTCGGCCACACCGACTGGGTCAATTCCACGGCCTTTTCGCCCGACGGAACCACCGTCCTCACGGGTGCCGAGGACAACACTGCCAAGCTCTGGAACGCGGCCACCGGCGCCGAAGTGCGCACCTTCAGCGGGCACACGGACTATGTGTATTCAGTGGCCTACTCGCCGGACGGCAAGAGAATTATCACCGGTTCGCGCGACGGCACGGCCAAGATATGGAACACCGACACCGGTGCCGTGGCGCTGAACTTCACAGGGCACACCGACACCGTCTATGCCGTGGCATTCTCCCCGGACGGCACCAAGGCCCTGACCGGTTCCCGCGACGGCTTCGCCAAGCTTTGGAACGCATCCAACGGTGCCGTGGCGCAAACCTTCGGTGCGGATACCCTTCCCGAGATTAACGCAGTCGCCTTCTCGCCCGACGGCAACCGCGTGCTCCTGGGCATGTACAACACCGCCAAAACCTTTGATGCCAACTCCGGCGCCGAACTGGTCACCTTTGGCGACGAGTACACCGGCGAGGTCACCTCGGTGGCCTTCTCCCCCGACGGCACCAGGGCACTCATTGGGTACACCAACAACAACGCGGTCCTCTGGGACGCCGGCACGGGTGCCCGGTTGAAGACCCTCTCGGGCCATACGAACAACATCACCTCGGTGGCCTTCTCTCCCGACGGCACACGGGCGCTGACCGGGTCCTATGACACCACGGCGCGCATCTGGGATCTCCAGACAGCCCAGACCCTGGCCACTTTTATCGGCCACACCGACCTGGTAAACGGCGTCGCCTTTGCGCCCGACGGAAAGCGGATTGTCACCGCGTCCCAGGACAACACGGCCCGTATCACGCCGGTCGATCAGGCCATTCCGCTCACAAGCCTCTCCCTGGGCCTCAAACCCGATTTGACACGGGTGGACGTCGTCTCGGCCCTCTCCCCCGACGGCACAAAGGTCCTGACCAGCGGGGACAACAACAACGCCCTCCTCTGGGATGCCAACACCGCCGCCATCCTGCAAACCTTCACCGGCCACACCAACGACGTCACCGCCCTGGCCTTCTCCCCGGACGGAACCAAGGTCTTGACCGGCTCGTCCGACCAGACCGCGCGGCTCTGGGACACGGCCACGGGCGCCACGCTCCAAACGCTCAGCCCCGACACGGGAATCATCGAATCGGTCGCCTTCAACCATGACGGCACCAAGCTCCTCACCGCCACCGGCGGCGGCTCGAACGGACGCTGGGCCAACGCCGTCCTCTGGAACGCCAACGACGGCTCCGTGCTGCGCACCTTCAGCAAGCCCAACAACATCTTCCACGTCTGGGCCGCGGCGATTTCGCCCGACGACACGCGCATCGTCACCTCCATCGACGGCAACATGGCGGTCGTTTGGAACGCCGCCACGGGGGAACAACTGGTCAGCTTCACCGAACAGGCCCAGATTGACACAGTCGCATTCTCGCCGGACGGCTTGCAGGTGCTCACCGCGTCACGCGAGGGTACAGCCAAATTGTGGGATCCCGTAACCGGCGCAGAACTGCGCACCTTCGGCAATCCTTCACTCTTGCCGCCCGGATACACGGGGGCGATGCGTTGCGCGACTTTTTCCCACGACGGAGCCAAGGTGGCAACCGGCAGCGGCGATGACAGGACGGCTCGGCTCTGGGACGCGGCCACGGGCCGGGAATTGATGCGCTTCTCCGGACTGGGCGCGCGCTCGGCCACTATTTCGACCGATGGCGCGCATGTGTTGGCGTCGGACGGAACGGGGGACGGCATGGCAGTACTGTGGGACGTGGACCCTGCCGCCCAGCCCTCGGCCGAACCTGTCCTGCTGGCAACCCCCGCCGAGACATTTGCCATGACCAACGCGTACCGGGACTACCGGCTCAACCTGGCGGCGGGCCAGGCGGCCAATCTCCTCGTGCGCCTCTCCCACTCCGTGATCCAGTCCGGCGACTGGTCCCTCGTCGGCGCGGCAACCCACCTGCCCACCCTGGCCTCCCGTGACTGGTCCGGACACGCCGTCGGCACCAACGAGGACGGCCTCGAAGTCCTCGAAATGCTCATCCCCGCGCCGGCACCCGGCACCTACAACCTCAGCGGCTATTACGCCAATCCGCAAGGCGGCGACCCGGCCTACATCAAGCTTGAAGTGACCGCCGTCGACCGCTACATCTCCGGCCTGAGCGCAACCACCGGCAGCAACACGGGCACGGCGTCGCTGCAGGTATTCGGCCTGGGCTTTGGCGACGGCGTCACGGTGCAACTCCTCAACGATGGCGGCGACGTGGTGCGCACGGTTACGCCCTCCGCGTGGGACTCCACGTCGCTGACGCTCTCGATGGACCTGACGGGCCTGCCCGCGGGCAACTACAACATGGCTGTGGTCTGGCCGACCGGAAGCGTACCGGTCAGCCAGGGCTTCACCGTGACGCAGGGAGGCATCGGCCCCCGGCTCGAAGCGCATATTCAGGTCCCGCCCGAGGCCCGTTACGAGCGGCCCTACACCCTCTGGCTCGACTACGCCAACACCGGCGACGAATCAATGCCCGCCCCCATCTTCGTCATTTCCATGAACGATGTCCCCGGCCAAATGCGGCTGAGTCCGACTACGCAGTGGGACCTTCCCTCCGTGCAGATTATCGGCACCAGTCCCATGGGTGACGCCGGGGTGCTTGCGCCCGGCGCGCACAACCGCATTCCCGTCTATTACGTGCCTTTCCAGAGCGACATCACCGAGGCCAATTTCAACCTGGAAAAGGTTGTCGCCGACGACACCCCGGTCGACTGGAACAAGGTCGGGCTGGACGCCCGGCTAGAAGGCTTCTCCGACGAGGCTTGGAATGCGGTCTGGTCCAAGTTCAAAGCCAAGGCAGGAACCACCTGGGCCTCCACGCTTACCCTCCTCGACAACGACGCCACCTGGCTGGCCCAGCAGGGACGTCCCACCGCGAACCTCGTCGAACTGCTCGCCTATGAAATTGCCGACGCAAACGGCTCGCTGGGCGCGGCGCCAGTGCTTGACTCCGCCACTGATGCGCACTGCCCCGCCACCCGTCTGCCGCTGGACTTTTCCAGAGCCTGCGGCGGCAGCCTTGACCAGCGGATGCAGGTCGGCCCGCTTGGCCGCGGCTGGTCGCACAGCTACCAGTACTCCCTCAACTTCCAGGGCGCCTACGCGGCCTTTGTACTCGGCCCGCAAGGCAGCATCCGGTGGTTCGTCCAGCGCCATTACATCGGCGTCTGGGAAAGCTCCCTCGGGGACAACGGCCTTCTCCTTGGAACCCAGGGCGGCACCTGCACCATCACCGAGGGCGACGGCTCCATCGAGACCTTCGATGCCGCCGGCCGCCTGGTGAGCATCGCCGAACCCAGCGGCAACACGGTCTCCCTGACCTATGACGGCAATGGGCTGCTCACGCAGCTTGCCCATTCCAACGGCGCGCAGTTCAGCTTCGCCTATAATGGCCAGGGGCGCATCCACCAGTTGACCGACCACGCAGGCGCCGTGACCACCTACAGCTATGACGGTTCCGGCGAATACCTCACGTCCGTCGCCGTGCCCGGCGGCGTGACCACGGCGTACGCCTACGTCACAAACAGCGGCAGCGCGCAGCATGCACTTCAAACCGTCACCTACCCGGACGGCGTCCAGCGCAGTTTCAGCTATGACGAACAGGGGCGTTACTCCGGAACCTGGCTGACCGGCTATGCGGCCAAACTGGACATCACCTATCCCGGCCTGGGCTTCAAGTCCGTCACCGCCGCCGACGGCGCGGTAGAGCGGTACTTCTACGGACCCGCCAATGAACTGCTGCAATTCGCGGACCCGCTCAACCATGTCACCCGGGCGGCGTACGACGGTGCCCGCCACCTCACCAGCCTGACCTTTCCCAGCGGCGACATGGATGAACTGCGCTATGACAGCCGTTGCCTTCCCATCGAATGGCTCGACCCGCTTCACAACAGCGTCAAGCTGGGCAACACGCGCGTCTTGATCGGTCCATTCAATTATCCCGACCGCCTGGCCTCGCTCACGGACCAGAACGGCAACAAGACCAGCTTCACCTACAACACGCTGGCCAACCTGACCACGACCACCTATCCCGACGCGAGCACCTTGCAGTATCAGTACGGGAGCGGCGCCAAGATCACGTCCTACACCACCCAGGGCGGCGAGAACATCACCTGTACCTACAACGCTTTCGGACAGGTGACGGGCAAGAACTATCCCGACGGCACCTCCGCCGCCTACACCTATGACAGCGCCGGCAGGCTCACCGGCGCCACCAACGCCGCAGGCACCGTCGCCTTCACCTATGACGCCCGCGGACGCATTGTCACGCTTCTGTATCCCTCCGGCCACGGCTTCAGCTACCAGTACAACGACGCAGGCCAGCGCACCCAGCGCGTTTCCGAAGACGGATACACGCTTAACTACAGTTACGACGTGGCGGGACGCCTCGCGGCGCTGACCGACGGCAACGGCACGCCGCTTGCGCAGTATGCCTATGACACCAACGGCCGCATGGCGCAGGAAACACGGGCCAACGGCACCTATGCCGCCTACGCATATGACACGGCCGGACGGCTCGCGAGTGTCACCAACCACGCTGCCGACATGTCGGTCCAGTCCCACTTCGACTATACCTACGACGCGAATGGCAACCCCGTCTCGATGACCTCCGACGGGGGCACGGCCACCTACGGCTATGACGCCGACGCAGCGTTGATCTCGGCATCCCTGCCCGAGGGACACACGCAGGGGTACCAGTATGATCCGGCCGGCAACCGCGTCGTCATGACCGACAACGCCGTACATACGGACTACACGGTCAACACGCTCAACCAGTACACCCAGATCGGCACATCGCAGCTCCTCTACGACAGCAACGGCAACCTGGGCACGAGAAACGACGCTGGCGGCTCCATCAACTACGAATACGACGCACCTGGACGCCTCACTCGCATTACCAGCACCGCCGACGGCATCTGGGACTACACCTACGATGCGTTGGGCAACCGCATCGCCGCCACCCACAACGGCGTAACCACGCGCTACGTCCATGACACCGGCGTTTTCGGAACCGTTGCGGCCGAATACGACGGTGCCGGAGCGCTGGTGGCCAGGTACGTCCATGGCGCCGGTCTCGTCGCCCGGCAGGCCGCAAACGGCAGCTACGCCTATTACTCCTATGACGGCACGGGACACACCCGCCAGATGACCGATGCCGGCGGCGCGGTCGTCAATGAGTACGCCTACGATCCCTTCGGCGTTCTTTGGAGCAAGGTGGAAGGCGTCCCCAACCCCTTCTGCTTCGTGGGGCGCTACGGCGTTGTCCAGGATCCCACGGGCTTGCTGTACATGTCCGCGCGGTACTATGACGCGCCGTCCGGACGCTTCCTCTCGCCCGACCCTCTTGGATACTACGCCGGGTTGAATCTCTACACCTACTGCATCAACAGCCCCATTCCCTATATTGACCCGCACGGACTGGAGCATACGGGCAATCCCTTCATTGACAACATGTTGAACGGGAACAATGGTTCCGCAGCACAAATCGACAAGGATTCAGGTAAGAGAACCGACCCGAACACCCATGCCGACAATCTGCCCATGGTGTTCCAGCCCGTGGTCCAGCTCGAAAAAAGTTACCGGGAAGGGGACCCGCACGGCGTCGAGGCGCACGGCAAGGTGATCATGTTCTTCGCCAACCTCTTCCTGGCCCTCACTGGTTCGCTGCACGGCCATGAGGGGGCCGTCAACGAGGCCGCCAAAATCTCCGTCGAGCAGGCCGT
>CAIXUF010000910.1 GCA_903922535.1 Candidatus Hydrogenedentota bacterium | reverse complement strand
TGGCGGGCATCTTCCGCCATTTGCATTGCAACATCTTTTGCCTTGTCATCAGCCATGTCACGACCCTCGCTTCAGGTTGAAACTCATATACCTACCGACCGGTAGAATCGACAATAGACAGTATCTTACCACGTTGCGGCCCGCGCTGCAACGGATTTTTTCAGAATTATCTGTTTGTGCCGGGGCTCATGTCAAGATGGACCATGAACCATACCCCAATTATGATACGCGCATGCGACATGGAGCGCAATTTTCTTACCCGTTCAAGGGGCCGAAAACGGGCAAGGGGCTCTTCGTGCTTGTGCCTACTGCCGGGCGGGGCGGCCCCGGGCCAAGAGGAGCGCCGAAGCGGCAAGAAGCCCCACCAGCAGGTCGGATACGCCGGTTACCGGCGCTTCCCGGCCTCCGGAGCAGTTGAACGTGCCGCCTGTCTTGACACCCGTGCCTGTCAGGGCCACAGTGGCGTTTCCGCCATTGCCGCTGAAGGACAGGGTGCCCGTAAAATCCCCCTTCTTGTCCGCGGTGAACCGCACGGTAATCGTTGTGCCGACCCCGGCGGTCAGGGAGTAGGTGCTGGCGCCGACAAACTGGAATTCTGCGTCGCCGGAGAGGCTTGCGCTGCCGTTGAGCGTTCCGGTGCCCGCATTTGTGACGGTATAGGCGGCGTCAGTGGATGCGCCAGTGTTCAAGTCACCAAAAGCCCTTGAAGTCTCCACCGGGGAAACCGCAAATATGGGTGTGGGCGAAATGACCGCCGCGGTGATGGAAAGCGTCTTTTTCGCCTCAACGGGATCCGCGGTGCTGTCGGTGCGCGTTGCACTGGCGCGCACCGTGTGTGTTCCCACGCCCAGGGTTACATTGAGGGGAAAGTTGTCCGCCTGATCCCCTGATGTTCCACTGGAAACATTGTCGACAAAGTATTCGACATGAAGCACGCCGTCTCCTCCCACGCACAGGGGGTCCGAGTTGTCCAGGACGACTTTGGCGCAGAGTTGAACCGGGGCGGTGCCGGACGCACCGGCGGTGATGGCGCTTTGGGACGGCTGAACAAGCGCAACGGACTGAATCGGGCACGGGACGACGGTGAGGATTGAAAACGTTTTTTCCGCCACGACGGGATCCTCAGTGGTGTCCGTGCGCGTGGCGCTGGCGCGCGCCGTGTGCGCTCCCAGGCCCAGGGTCACGTTGAGGGGGAAGCCGCCCGCCTGATCGCCCGAGGTTCCGCGGGACACATCGTCGACGAAGTACTCGACCTGCAGCACGCCGTCTGCCGCCCCGCATAACGGATCCAATGTGGTGTTCACGACGACCGTGGCCCGGAACTGGACCAGCGCGTTGCCGGACGCATCGGCGGCGATGGCGCTCTTGGACGGCTGGTCAAGCGTCACGGATTGCAGCGGGCACGGTTCGTGCTCCGGTGCCTCGGCCTCGGTCCAGCCGATGTCACGAAGCACCCCGATGTCGATGCCGGTGTACTGCCGCCGCGCAACACCGTAGGAATAGCGCGGTTCCATCACGCCCCCTCCCGGGATGGCATCCTCCGTCCAGTGCTGAAGACTTGTTCCCTGCAAGAACGGACTGGAGGAATAGATGGAGGGGGGCGATCCCAAAGCCGCTATGGTCGCGGTGCCGTCGAACACAAGTCCGCCACCCGTCAGGTCGGCCTGAACCCCCACAAACACCGGTTCCTCTGCCGTTCCGCCGAGCAGGCGCTTGAGCGGGGATTTCGTTGCCAGCAGGCTGTCGAACACCGTGTAGGTGTTGGTTCCGGGCATGAATCGGCTTGAACCGTCCGACGACATCAACGATATGAACCCGAGGCAATGGGTGGCCTCATGCACCGCCACGGACCACAGGTCCAGCGAGTCCTCCGGGGGGGCATCCGTACCCAGGTGCCATGAATAGCCCCAGTCGAAGGTCAGTGTCATTTCGGCATAGCCGGGAAAGGGAGCCGTGCCGGTATGGAGCCGCTGAAACACGGTGCCGTTGACTATGCCGTCCGCCGAGGTGAACATGGGGCCGCCCTGTGCCAGCGGGCCGGTCCCGTCCGACTCCGACAGACCGATCATCACATTCAACTCGCCGGGGGCCTTGAGCGTCTTGGCCACATAGTCCAGCGCGTCATACAGCCGCGCACGCCGTGCCTTGCCCAGCGTCGCATCCCGAAAGCCCGCGTTGTCCGGGTCCTTGAACAGCACATGCATGGTCAGGCCGCTTTCCACAATCGGCGCCTCCGTCCATTCCGTGCCGTCAATATGGGCCGTCTCCTTGTTGATTTTCTCCACGCCGTTCGGGCCGTCGGCCATCACCAGGATGGGCCCGCCCGTCTGCGCCAGCGCAACCGAACCCGAAACCGCCGCAAGAAGCAGCACCGCACAGGCCATCAACCTCGCCCTGAAGATCATGTCGCATTCACCCCTGTTGATTGAAAGAAACAAAACCCCGCATCCCTGCGCACGGCGCAGAAACGCGTCTCTACCACCCCACCATTATACAGCATAATGCCACTGTGCATTCACACCGCATCCCCAATGTCCAAAGGCCGCCCTGTTCCCAATTCAGGAGCCTGCCTCATGGAGTCTGTTCCCATAAAAGGCCTGAAATGCATCATCGCCAAGGGGGCTGCCGCGAATGGCGCCAAGTCAAGATGGATTCCCACGCAACAACCGGCATTCGTATCGCAGGCGTCTCGCCGGCCGCGGTTTTGGGCTCGGCTCGAAAGTTCTCTGCAGAAGACAAGGCCGGCGAGACGCCCGCGATACGAATGCGGTTGGTCTCTTGATTTGCCCGGCACGATGTTGTCAATAATGCGGCAAACACCATCAAGGGTGAAAGCCACCGTTCGGCTCTGTCATAATCCGCTGTGTGACATAGTCAACCCAAGACCGCCGCAAGTGGCATGGGCGTCCCGCCCATGTTCCCGGATCACGGGCAGGACGCCCGTGCCACGGAGGTGGGCGGTTGCGGGATGGGAAGGGAAGGCGCGGAAAAAGAATGGCACAGGCCCAGACAGGAACTGCCCGGGACACCGGCGTCCCCCTCGGCGGGGTCGACACGGGATACATCACGGTGTATCCCGAAGGCACTTGGTCCGAACTGTGCCTGCCGGGCGAACCGGCCCGGTCCGTTTCGCGGACCATGCCCAAATCCTTCGTGGCGCTGCGCGTCCAAAACGGCGCCAGGATTTGGACCAGGCTCCTTGCGGACGCATCCAGTGTGCCAGGCTCCGCCTCGGGCAGCCAGCCGGAGGGGCTGTCCGCCGCTGCATTCCGGGGCGCACTGCGCTTTCCCAAGGCGGCTTTCAGACTGAACGCCCCGGATCTTCCCATCGAGTTTGAATGGACCTGGCACGCGCCGGTCATTCCCTTCGACCATGACGCTTCGTGCATGCCCGCCGTGTTTCTCCGGGCGGACTTGCGCAACACGTCGGAAGATCGCGTGAAATGCTCGGTGCTGCTCAACATGGCACCGCCCCCCATCGCATCGGAGGAGCCCTTCCACACCATCCTTCCCGTGCTGGTTGAATATGACGAGCAGGCGAAGCTCAAGCCCGAGGACGGCTCCGCGCTCGGGGGGTATGATCAGGGGCCGGTGCGCAATGCCGTCGTCTTCGGCGCGCCCCCCGACGGTCCCGGCCCCGTCATGCAGGCCTGCCTTGCCGTCCGCGCCTGGAATGCACGCCTTTCCACGGCCGTCTGGAACCCGCTCAACGCCATCGAAGAGGCGCGGCTGTGGGAGGATTTCGCTGAGACGGGGCGTCTTCCCCGGGTCGCCACGAGCCGCGCGCCCAGCCATGGTGCCGTGTGCTGCGACTTCTGGCTGAATCCCGGCGAGAAGCGGCACGTGGTGTTTGTTTACGCGTGGTATCACCGCGTTCCCGCCGCCAAGGCGCCCGCCTATGCGGTGTTGTGGGGGAACGTTGGCGATGTGGCGCGCCACGGCCTGCGCCATGCCGACTATCTGCTCGGGGCGGTGACAGACTGGCAGCGGCGGCTACTTGACGCGGTCTCCGTGCCCGCATGGCTGGGAAGGCATCTCGTGCGGAGCACCGAATGCTTCACCCGAAACGCGGCGCTGGCCGCGGACGGAACCTTCCAGTGGCGGCCCGGTCCGGAAAGCGGCGCGCCCTGCGACCGCTTCGATTTGTGCCTTCCCGTGATGCTCTTCTTTCCCCGCTATGAGGCCGCGGCCCTCTCCGCGTATTCCGTCGCCGCCCGGATTCCCGCCGCGGGCATGGAAGACGCGGCCGCATTTGCCCTGTCCGCCTACCGCGACTACCTGCACACCGGCAGCCTGACCCATCTACAGGAGTTTTGG
>CAIXUF010000909.1 GCA_903922535.1 Candidatus Hydrogenedentota bacterium | reverse complement strand
GGACCAAATGAACCTGCTGTAACAATTGGAGGCCGCCCCACGGCGGCTCCAAACAACCGAGGCCGCGTTAGCGACCTCGCAAAGCCGCTTTGAGCGGCTCACAATATAAAGCCCCCGGCTTTGCCGGGGGATACTTACTGAGAACCGTGCCCAGAAGAAGAGGACCCTCGTGCCACTCACCGTCGAACAGACGCAAGGCGGCGAACCAGAACGGTTTCATTTGAACGAGACGTTCAATGAGAAGTCCGTTCAGCACGAGACATGATTTTGGTGGCGCGCCCCCCCGGCAGTGAGCATCCTTCCGGATCAGAACAATCACGCCGAGTTCGCGTTTACCGCCAACGACATCCGGTGGGACGGTCCCGGACAGCGGGAAGGGAATGACCTGCGTGCAAAGAGGGGCGAATGCTTATGGAGGACTGTCCTTTGCCGGTATCCGGGTTCCGCGCCTGAGAAAGCATCGGGACTGGATTAATGCGCCTCCTCCAGCCCGCGCATAAGATCGGAATCGGCGGTGACATAGGGGTAGAATCCAACACAAGGAGACGCGCCATGAACGCCTATTCTGATTCTGCCCTTGTCGAGCGTTGGATCAGCCTGGGTGATCCCCTTTCATTTCGCGAAATCACCCAGCGCCACGCGGGCATGGTGTACGCAACCTGCAAAAGAGTCCTTGGCAATGCGGCCGACGCGGAAGACGCGGCACAGGAATGTTTTCTTGCCCTTGCGCAAACCGGGAGCGGCATTCAGTCGCTGCCGGGATGGCTGCACACCCTGGCGGTGCGCCGCAGCCAAAATGCCATCCGCGGCGAGATGCGGCGCCGGGCCCGCGAGCAACAGTACGCCGCCCAGCCTTCGGAGGACGAATGCCCCGGCACGGGAGAAACGGCCGACGACGCGAATTGGGAAGCCGTTCAGGAGCACGTCGACCAAGCCATCACGGAACTGCCCGACGATCTGCGCGAGACCATTATCGCCCATTTCCTGGAGGGGCGGCCGCAAAATGACATTGCGCGGTCTTGCGGGGTCAACCAGGCCACCGTATCGCGCCGTATCGCGCGCGGCATCGAACTGGTCCGCGACAGTCTCGGCAAACAGGGAGTGGCAGTTTCCGTGGCGGTGCTGACCGCCCTGCTGGGGACCCGGATGGCCGAAGCCGCCCCACCGACCCTGGTGAGCGCCCTGGGGAAACTGGCGCTGAGCACCACGACACCACTGGCCACGCCCGCCGCGAAGGCGGTCGGGCTGTTGGGGCACAAGGGTGTTCTGGCAGTGGTCGGTGTCATCGTTGCCGGCATAACCTGCGTTGGTGGGATCGCGTATCTGCATCAACCCGAGAGGAACCCACACCTTATGTTGAACCGCACTCCTCCCGGTCAGAATATGCCGCAGCCCGATGATTTGCAACCCGCAGAGAATGTGCCCGCACCACCCGCCGCCGCCGCCGTGACAAATGTGGCGGATTCCCCGCCCCAGGCGGATCCGGTTCCGATCATGGCCTCCACGCCGGGCGTCTGTTCCGTGTCCGGGCGCGTCGTGGATGAAAGAGGCAAGCCCGTCGCGGGGGCAACCGTGTTTGCACGAAGCACCCCGATGAACGTGGCCAACGGCTCCACCGGCAAAGACGGCCGGTTTCTCATCCAAGGAATGGAAACGACGGACCAGTTTTGCATGAATGCATACACTGGAATCCACGGACGGGGAGACTGCGTGGCGACCAAGATCTTCGGGCCGAAAAAACTCACTCCAGACGGTTTGGCCGATCTGGTACTGGTTGCCTACGCAACGGGCACGATTGCAGGAAGCCTTGCCGGCCAGGATGGACGCCCGATTCCCGATGCGCAACTCCTGCTCATGCCGCCGACCATGGACACCCAATATGGCTGCATTCGTGTCAACATGGAGGCGTCCGGCCGCTTTACGGCCACGGGCGTGCCCTGCGAGGAAGTGGGTGTTTATGCGCGCATAAGCGGCGCCAGCGTGACCACGGACAGTTGGCTTGAGCGCGTCACGCTTCGGCCCCGCCAGCACTTGTCCGGCATGAAACTGATCTACACCGGCGGTGACACCGTCCGCCTGGCCGGCAAGGTGGTCGATGAGTCCGGCGCGCCGGTGGGAGATGCCCAAATCATCAATATGGCCAACCGCGGCGAAACGCATTCGGGTGCGGACGGATCTTTCACCCTGCGCACAGAGAGGGACTCCCGGAGTGATATTGTGGTGCGTCATCCCGGCTACCAGGACGCCATGCAGCCCGTGGACAACCCCGGCAAGGTGGAGGTTGTGCTGCACAAGCCCGGGCGGCTGCACGGCAGGGTTGTCCATGCCGAAACCCAGCAGCCTGTTCCGTCATACCAGATGCTGACCCTTGCCGGGTGGCTGAGACATTCTGATTCCATCGACTGGGGGAAGGCTGCGGCTGTCCAGAATGCTGAAGGGACCTTTGATCAGCCTTGTGCCACCCCCGGCGCCGTCACGGCCCTGTTCCGGGCCGACGGGTGTGCCGACACCACGATGGCTGTCAGCGAAGAGGAACGCGGGCAGGAACTCACCGTCGCCCTGCCGCCCGCACAGACGCTGAAGGGATTTGTCGTTGACGCCGCAGGCCAGCCGGTGCAGGATGCCAGGGTCTTCGTCGATCTTCTGCCCGTGTCGATGTCGAGCTACAAGACCTACGAAAAACCCAACGCCCGAACAGGGGCCGACGGCTCGTTTACGCTCGAAACGCTTGCG
Organism: Candidatus Hydrogenedentota bacterium; assembly: GCA_903922535.1. The sequence goes on along the minus strand of CAIXUF010000909.1, from coordinate 14,311 downwards.
GCGGGCGAACATTTCGTGTTCGCGGACCATCTCGAACATGCGCCCGCGCGACAGACGATAACCCTGCCGCAGAGCGAACCGGTGACACTGGCGCTCACGAAAGGATGTATGTTGTCAGGCGTATGCTCCGGCTTGGATGCCCGTACCCGGTTCATGGTTCGCGTGCAGTTGGGCCTTCTCCGCTACCAAGGGCCCGGAAAGGACGATGGCACTTACGAAATGGCCGCCCTCCCCGCGGACGGCGCCACCGTGACGTGCAGCCTGTCCGAATTGCACGGCAGTTTTTTCGACTCCTGGGATCTGGAGAAAAAGGCTGTGCTGGAGGAGGGCAAGACCACCACCGTGGATTTCGACTGGGAGAGCGCGAATGCCGTCGTTGAGGGCACGGCGTCGTTTGCCGACGGACCCGCGCGGGATTTGCGGATATTCGCCCGCGCCACCGGACCCGATGGGACCGCGCTGACGGTCAACATTTCGAGCCGTCCCGACGGTACCTTCTCGATTCCGAGGCTGTATCCGGGCCGGGTCACCCTGAAGGCGACCCGAGGCGATCAGCAAGGGGCCACCGAGGAGATTTCAGGTGTCGTCGACGCTGTTGCCGGGGCGGCAGTCAGTTGCACTCTGGCGCCTTCGGCCCCGGCCGGGTAAGAAGCGCGACGCATTCAGTGGAAGAGTCGCGCGTTGCGGACGTGAACAAAACAGTTCTGCCTTTTGGCGCTTGGCGGCCATTAATAGGTGAATTCCAGCGCGGGTTTGGATATTCTCCAGTTCAACAAGCAAAGGCAGGTCACCATGGACACGGACGCGGCAGCAATTCAACGGTGGATGACAGAGCGGGACCCGGAGGCGTTTCGGGAACTGGTGGTTCGGTATTCGGGGATGGTCTATGCGACCTGCCGCAGGGTCATGCGCAATGCGGCGGATGCGGAAGATGCCGCCCAAGAGAGCTTCCAGGCGCTGGCCATGTTGCGGCAGCCGCCGAAGGGTGAACTGGGACCCTGGCTTCACCGTGTGGCGATATACAAGTCGCTGAACCAGTTGCGGACGGACACGCGCCGCGAGAAACGCAGCCGGGCCTATGCGGGACGGGTGACCTCCGTGGAGCCGGTTTGGGATGACCTTTACGAGTACGTCGATGAGGCGATCAGCGGCCTTCCGGAGAAGTATCGGCTTCCGGTGCTTCGCCATTTCCTGCAATGCGAAACCCAGGAGGCCATCGCGCAGAGCATGGGACTCACCCGGCAAACCGTGGCCTACCGCATACAATGCGGACTGGAAGGGGTCCGGAAATCACTTCGTCGGAAGGGTGTCATTGCATCGGCGGCGTTGTTGTCCGCGATGCTGGCGGAGCATGCGGTGCAGGCCGCGCCAACGTCGTTGATGGAGGCGCTTGGCAAAGTGGCCCTCTTGGGGCGGGGCGTACCGCTCGCACCGTTGCCGTTCCTGTCACGGCTTCATGCGGCGTTGTTCTCCGCAAAGGGCGCGGCGGTGATGCTTGGCGTTGCGGCGATAGCCCTTGCGACAAGCGGAGCCCTGTTCTGGGAACCTTCCACAGCGAACCCGCCGAAACACAAACATGTCTCGGGCAACAGTCAGCCGAAAAGCCCCCCTCGGCCTGCCGCCGTTCCGGCACCTGTGGTGGCGCCGCAGTTCGACCCGGCGGTTTCGCAGGAGTCCTCCGCTCCGGCCTCGAACGTGGCGGAAATGCCCAAACTTGGCGAGATTCGCGGCTGTCTGCGTTCGGAAGCCGGAGAACCCCAGGCGGGCGCGGAGGTGGTGTTGAAAAGAACGAGGGTGGCGCTTTGGGGGAATGTGGGGAAGGAGAAGGCGCAGTGGACGGCCGTGACGGACGCGGAAGGGCGGTTTGCGTTTTCCAACCTGCCGATTTGCGAGGAGAATGTCCTGCGGGGTGGGCAGGTGTTCCGTCTCTCCGCGCAAAGCGGCGACCAGTATGCTGTCCGGGATTTCGACACGAAGTTTTGGGAGCTAACCGCTTTCCAGGACTTGGTGCTCCGTCCCGCGGCGTTCGTCGACTGTTTGGCGTTCAATGAACTGGGCGAGGCAGTGACCAAGGGGACCGTGAGCCTGGAGGACGCCTCGCGCATGTTCCGCCAGCGTCCGGTTCCGGAACCGGTGAAGCTGGGGGCGGACGGGCATGCGCAGGCGGGACCGCTGTTAACCGGCGCGTACCTTGTGAAGATTCACGCCGCCGGTTATGCGGAGGCGGAACAGGTTGTGGCGCATGACGCCGGGCAGGTCCGGTTCGTCCTGCCTCGGCAGCCGTCGCTCGCCGGGCGCCTGATTGACGCCCAGACGCGCCAACCGGTGGCGGGCGTGAAAATCACCGCCGTCACGGGCGACGGCAAGCGTCATGGGGGCAGCGCCGTCTCGGACGACGAAGGCACCTTTGACATTGCGCTGAAGGAGGCGCCGTCACTCCTGCTGCACGCGCGCGTTGATGACAAATGCCTTGCCGACGGGTGGCATCCGGTGCAGGTTGATCCCCGCGCGGGCACCAGCGTCGTTCTTGAACTGGTGCAGGGCGCGACGGTTTCCGGCCATGCGCTGGACCCGGTCACCGGCAGGGGCGTTCCCAACATTCCGGTCTGCTTCTCGGCGGGCGAATCTTTCTTTCACAAAGGCATCGACAACAGCTACACGGACGCCGACGGCGCCTATTCGCTTCGCGGCATCGGCGGCCAGGGCAGGATTGAGATGCTGGACTGGTGGGACCCGAAATGCGCCCGTCCGCTGGAGGCGGTAGCCGGGCAAAATGTGGACAACGTGGACTTTACACTGGAAAGGAACTGCCGCATCACGGGCAAGATCACCAGGGGAGAGAACGTGCCCGCGCCAGGGGTGTTGTTGGTAACGGCTCCCATATTGAACAGAGAAGACAAGAGTCGGAACTACGTCTCGCGCTACCTGGCGTCGAGCACGGACGAAGCCGGCGCCCTGAGCGATGGGGAAGGGCGCTTTGTCTGTTTTCTGCGCGGCAACACGGGCAGTGTCTATCTTCAGGCCTTTGGCAAAGACTGTGTCAGCCGCCGTTTCGGACCGGTCCAGATTCCGGAGACGGGGTTGTCAGGCCTCGTGATAACCGTTGAACCCGCCGGCGGTCTTTCGGGGAACATTGTGGATGCGCAATCGCGGTCCGTGGCCAACGCCGGCATTGTGGTGCAACCGCTCGACCCAAGCTGCGGCTCGATGCTCTTCGGCCGCGAGTGGGCGATGCACGAAACCATGGACAACTACTATCCCGCCTGCGGGTACAAATCCACCGGCATGGGCGGACTTGGATTTAGTCCGATGCTGCCCGGCAGATACCGCGTCATGGCCTTTCTTGGCGCGTCGACCGTGAATGCGCCCCTGGCGGAACAGGAGGTGGATGTTGCGCCCGGTGTCACACAGGACGTTCGTCTGTCCGTTCGCCTTGATGGGCTGTCGAGCGTCCGTGGTGTGGTGACCGCGCAGGGGCGGCCCCAGCCGAACCTGAAACTGGAGGCGATTGGCGGCGGGCACATTGAGGATCTTATTGCCGTCACGTCCAGCGAGGGCGCCTATGAATTGAATGGACTTACGGGCAACCGCATCCGCCTGAAGGTTTCCCATGCAGGCAAGGACGACATGCTCGCTGAAAAAGATGCAAGCCTGGTCCCCGGCCAAACCACCACCTTCGACATTGACGTGCCTGTGGGTTCAGGACGGGTCAGGGGTGTTGTTCTCATGGACGGTGTTCCGGCCGAGCGGAGGAGCGTTTGCCTCACGCCGCTTGACGGCGCTCCCGGCCAATCGTTCACCATCATCACGGATGCGCAGGGCCGCTTCGAGATGACCAATGTGCCCGGGGGAGTCTATGTATTGGGAATCCTCCAAGCGGGCGGCCAGAACAGTTCCGCGACGCAGTCGTTGATTGCCGTGGCGGAAGGACAGACGGTACAACACGACTTCGACATAGGCGGCGGTGTCATCACCGTAAACGTGGCGGGGGTGGCCGAGAATGAGCGCGGACACCTCGCCATCCTGCCCGGCGAAGTTATCCTCCGGGAACTCACCGAGGAAGCGCTGATGGCGGTGGCGCCGCAGGCCGTCAAGTACACGCGCACCCAGGCCGACACGCCCGTCTACACCTTTCCCGGTCTGGCGTCAGGCATCTACACCGTCTATGGCGCCGCCCACCCGCGCGCGGTTGCGGATGCTTCAGATGCGCTGAAACAAATGCGCGTCCTGTACGATGTGGTGGAAGTGTCCGGCCAGGGGCCGGTCCCTGTGCGGTTCGACTTCACGCAGCCCGGGCCATCGGGAACAGAGGCCCCGAACAAGGAAGAACAGCCGCGCTGACGCACGCGCCCGGCAAGGCGGGAAAAGGTGTATGCTGTGGGTTGCAACACCGAGGAGGTTGTCGCCCATGAAACGCTTTGAGTACCGCGTTGAACCCCTGGTTTTCACTCTTGGGGGCAGCAAGAAGGACCAGACGCTGGAGGCGTTGAACCGGTACGGCCAGGAGGGCTGGCGGCTGAACCGGATAGAGGGCGGGTTGCTTGGCCGTCCCCAGTTGTCATGGGGGGGCGGGGTCATGCTGCTTCTCGAGCGGGAAATCGCCGAGAGGACGTGACGGTCAGGACTTCACGCCGCACGCTCCTTCCGCGGTATCCCTGACATGATCGGGCATTAGACAAAAGGCAGGGGATTCCGCGTCTTTATGTGCGTGATTGGGACAAAAGGCTGAAACACGGATGAATGGAAGTCAGGATCAGGGCAGAGGCGAGCTGGCCAATCTGTATGACCGGTATGGGGCCAAAGTCTACGGATACTTGCTTCTGATGCTGTCTTCGCACGCCGAGACCGAGGATGCAATGCAGGAAGTCTTCTGCAGAATATGGGAACGCCGCACTGCGGGGCATGCCGTTGACAACCCGGTCGGATACCTGTTTCGGGCGGCCCATAACGAGGCATGTTCACGGTTGCGGCGGCCGTGGCGGCGCTGGGTTCGGTTCGGCGCCGCCTGCGAACCGGACTGCATCCTGGAACCCTCGAATTCGTCCGAAAATGCAATGGAAGACAGGGAGGCCGTCGCCCATGCCCTTTCAAGACTCCCCGCGAAGCAGCGCGAAATCGTTGTCCTGAAGGTTTTCCAGGACCTCACTTTTGGCGAGATAGCCGGGGTATTGGACATCTCGCCGAACACCGCCGCAAGCCGTTACCGTTATGCCCTTGGGAAGTTGGAGGGGCTGCTCAAGAAGGAAGGATTCGGCCCATGAACGAATCTGTTGAATCACGCCTGCGGAACTTCCGCACTGCCGCGCCGCCCGAAACACTGCGCAATGCCCTTTTGTCCAACCTGCCCGCACGCAGGCGTCGTCATCTCCAGCAGGCAATTCTGCGCGCTTCGCTTGCCCTGTTGGTGCTCGCCATGTTTTGCGGGCACTTCATGGAGAACCTCACCGCCGCCCGCATGATCGCCGTGATGTACCCCTCTTCCTCCACGCAACCGGCCGAATCGGGGATGCCGGCATGGATTGCCCGCCCGGCTCCACTGTTGCCGCTGTCACCGCGCACGCCCGCTTTCGGCAACTGCCTGATGGCGGCGGCCGCGTCCTGCATCCTTGAAGGAGACAACCAATGAAGCTGCTGAAAAAAGCCCTGCATGTCCTCTTTTGGCCGTTCCGGCTTTGGCGTCTTTTCCTGGCGGGCGCCGCGCTGCTTGCCGTCACCCACATCGCCGTCGATCAGATGCTGCTGCACAAACTCGCGATCCAGGTGGAGCAAATACGGAGCGCCGGCCGCCCCGTCACCTATGCCGATCTCCACCTGCCGGAATACACCGTTATCGACAACGCCCATGCGGTGTACGAGCAGGTCATGGACATGATCAAGAAGGAACCCGACAGCACGGCGTGGAGCCATTACTCGCCCCTGGTGGACAGGTACTTAAGAGTCAACCCCTGCGCGCCCCTGAGAGAGGAGCAGCCGCTGTCCGCGGACGAACGGGCGGAACTGGGCGCGTACCTCCAGAGCATGCAGCCCGCCTTTGACCTGCTGCACAAGTCGAGAGACTGCCGCGTTTGCATTATTCCCGATTTCATGAATGAAGTGAACAGCGTTGGTGTGGAGGGTGAAACGCATGCGGTCCAGCTTCCGGGCCTTTCGCGGATGCGTGAACTGACGCGCTATGCCACGGCGAAAGGCCTTTGGGAATACCAGCAGGGGAACATCGACGCCGCTTTCGACTGGTTCGCCGTCGGACTCAACATCGCCAACAACCACTACTGTCATCCCACGCTTATCGGAACCCTTAACGGCATCGGATGCGTCACCACGGTCTTGGGCGCGGTGCAATTGGCGTTGTACGACGGCGACATCCCGGCCAGCCTCCCCGACGCTTTCAATGCCGAACTGCAAAAATGTCTGGATCGGAACATCTACGCCCAGACCTTCGAGAACGAACGCCTCTACAGCAACGAGATAAGCGTTCGCATGGGGTTCCGGTCTTGGCGTGTAATGCGCCCCATGTTCTCCCTCGACCAGTTCAAGATGAACCAGCTTTACCTTGAACTCGCGGACACCCTGAGGACCGCTGACTTCTCCCGGCAGGAAACCACGCTTAACGCGCTCCGTCAGTGGTCCGGGAAGTCGTCGCGAATGTACCTGATGACAAGAATCGTGGTTCCTGCGTGGCTCCGATCCGTGGAATCGATCCGCCGCAGCATGGCCGCTTCCGGCCTGTGCGAAACCGCACTTGAGTTGAAACAGTTCCAGAAAAGAAGCGGCGCTTACCCGGAATCACTGTCTGAACTGGCCCAAGCCCCGCCTGCCGACCCATTTTCTGGAAACCCATTCCAATACAGCCGGGAAGACAAAGGTTTCGTGCTCACCAGTGCCGGAAGGACGGTTGCATACCAAGGGAAAACAAAGGTCGAGACCAACCTTAAGTGGTGCACGGTCAAGTAGATGGGACAAGCGTGTCTCCACGCAAGTCCCGCGTTCTGGACGAGAAGGAAGAAGGCGGAGAATTCTGGGGATGTTTTCAAAAGGCGCGCACGGCGGCATTATACGGATAAGTCCCGTTGTGCAGGCAGGGAGCTGTGTCCACGCGGCGTGACGCCGTCCAGACGCAGTTTTGAACGGGCGTGCGTGCATGGACAAAAATGTTCCCGGGGACGGCAGTGGTCGTATAATGCCCCCGTGTGTCCGCGATCCAGGGGAGACATTGATGCAGCAGAAAAGAAGAGTCTATCCGTGGCAGCGTTGGCGCCGGCGGGTCATCGCCGGCTGCCTGTTGTGTTTTGTCGTGCTGCCGTTGGTGTTTGCCGCCATCGCCTGGCGCGGCCAGGCCGCCTTGGAGAAGGAAGTCCAGGCCATTCGCGCCAAGGGTTTTCCGGCCTCGCCGGCCGACCTTGACAACTCCCGTCCCAACCCGCCGAAAGAACAGAACGCCGCCGAAACCTACCAGCAGTCCTTCGCCGCGCAGGAAAAGACCGCCCCCCGCTGGCAGTATGACGACCTGATGAGGCAGGTCAACGACGCCCCACCGCGAAGCCCCCTTGCGGAGGCCCTGCACAGGCAGATGTCGGAGTTTCTGGACGCCAACGCCGAGGCGCTGCGGCTGCTGCATGAGGCGGTCAACCGGCCCGCCAGCTGCTATCCGCTTGATTTCAGCAAGGGTGTCCAGATGCTGCTTCCCCACCTGGCCAAGCTGCGGCAGGGGGTGCGCCTGCTGCAGATCGAGGCGCTGGTGGCCGTCGAGGACGGTGACACGCGGCGCGCGCTGGACGCCGTCGCGGCGGCGATTGCCGCGGGCAATTCTGTGCGACAGGAACCCATACTCATCTCCCAACTGGTGCGCGTTGCCTGTCACGGCGTCACCCTGGAAGCTGTCAGCCGCATGATGAGCATGGCCGCACTTTCTGACGGGGAACTGGTTCAACTCGGCAAGGATCTTCGGGCGGCGGAGGATCCCGGCGGGCTTACCCGCGCGCTTGCGGGTGAACGGGCGCTGGGACTGACGGCTTTTGACCATCCAGAGCAGGTGTTGAGCAATATTCCGGAGGTTCAGGGTTTTGGACCGGGCCTGGTGTCCGCCGCGGGCAGCCTCATCCGCGTCACCGGCATTGCCGGCAGTGACCGACAGCGCTACCTGTCCTTCATGGACGAGATGGTCACCGCCAGCCAAAGACCCCTATATGAGGCCATTGCCCTTATGGATGCCATGCAGCCCCGCCTGCAGGCCGGGCGGTCCTGGATTCCCAGTTTCACCGACGCGCTCGTGCCCGCCCTGGTTCACACGGGCAATGTCTTTGCGCGCGACGCGGCAAACATCTCCAGCGCCGAAACCGCCGCCGCCATCGAACGGTACCGTCTTGCCAACGGCAACGCCGTTCCGGAAAAGCTTGAACAGCTTGTTCCCGCCTTTTTGGCCGACGCGCCGGTCGATCCCTTCGACGGCAAACCCCTGCGCTACCGGCAGGACGAGACCGGGTATTCGGTCTACAGCGTCGGCGAGAACCTGCGGGACGACGGCGGCAAGCCCGCCGGGCAGGACCAAAGGGGACGCCCCGCCGATTTGGTCTTTCGCGTGGCCCACGCGCCGACGCCCTCACCAGACCCAAAACCCTAGACCCAAGACCCTACCGCAGCACCACCGGCGCATCCGTCCGAATCGTCACCGGCCCAATCAACCCCGACTCGGGCGACCCGCGGTAGTGCGTGGGGATGGTGCCGTAATGGTTGGCCAGCGTGTTGCAGACCAGGATCTCGATCTTGTTGTCACCGGCCTTCACCAACTCCGACACGTCCAGCGTCCACGGCGGTGTGATTTTGATGCCTGCCTTTTTGCCGTTGATCAGCACTTCCGCCGTGGCGGCCACCTTGCCCAGGTCGAGTGTCACCCGGCCCTTGGTCTGTTCCGGCGCGAGGGTGACGGTCTTGCGGTACCATGCCCCGCCGGAATAGTCCGCCAACGCGCCCGTCTGCGACCAGTCCCCCAGCGGCATCTGGCCGGGGCCGCAGTCCAGCGCTATCGGCTCGGGCAGGGCCGCGCCGCCATAGCAGCCGCGTTCCTGCGTCACGCGCAGCGACACCTTTGTGCCCAGCGGATTGGGCCGCGCCACGGTAGCCGTGTATTCGACCGCGCCGTCAGCGCGGGCTGCGCCTGGAGTGACCGTCATTGGCGTGCCGTCGGCCCAGGCTTGCACCGTTCCCCGTACGGTGATGGTCATCGCACGCAGTCCCGGCGGGGACACGAAGCGGTACCAGCCGGCGGGCTGCGCGTCCTGCGGCTTGGCGTCAAAAGGCACCGCGGCGGAGTCGGTGTGCCAGCGCATCGCCAGCGGGAAGGTTGCCGCGCCGGCGGGCGTGTCCGCCAGTTCCGGCACGAAATGCGTGCGGCCCACGCTGTCATAGCGCAACAGTACCGGGTTGGCGCCCGCCTTGAGCGCCACTTTGGCGGACAGGTTGTCCACCTTCCTGCCGTTGACCCACAGCGCCGCCGGTTTGAGGTCACCGGTGTTTATTGTGGCTTCGGCCTCGCGCGGTGCGTTGGCTGTGGTCCACAGGTAATAGCGCATGCCCGGCGCTTCCTTCTCGTAGACAATGGCCGTGCCGGTGTATTTCGGCTTGCCCAGCACGATGAAATCGTTGGATATCATCTCCTTCAGCCCGTGATGACCCTGCGGGCCGGGGTCGCCCTCCACGCCCCAGCGCATCGAAAAGTCGTAAGCCTGCCACGGATATTCTTTGCCGCCAATGCCCGCCTTCGCCGTCGGATTCACTGCGGCCAGCGCCGCCAGTGCCTCGTCGGCTGCCGCGTCGTTCGGTAGCGGGCCCAATTTCCAGAAACGCGTGCCGAAGGCGTTGGTCACCTTTTGCCAGCCCGAATCATCGGTGTTCGCCGACTCCCAGCCGGGATTGGGCGCGGTCTCTTCGGCATAGGCGAAACGCCGCGCCTCGGCACCGATCATCTGTGTTGTCACGGGCAGCCGGAAATCACCCCAGCGGTTGTCCAGCGTCGGCTTGAGTTCAAAGTCCCACAGCCCCTCAATGGCGGCTGGCGCGATCGGTGCGGCGGCTTCGCCTTTCAGCGTGAGTGTTTTTCCGTTCTGACGCACCGTCGCCGTCTTGGTTCCCGCACTGCCCGAATACCCGGTTACAGTGATCTTGCCGCCCTTCACCTCCACTGAAGCCACATCATCCAAATCCGTCTTGTCAATCGTGTTCTTCGGCTCGCCGGGACTGAACACGATCAACTGCGCCTCGTCCTTGTCCAGCGGCATGCGCACCGTCGTGTTCTCGCCCGCTGGGACAGTGGTGGAGATGGACCGCGCTATACCCGTCCACGGGTCCCACAGTTCCACCGTTCCTTTGGCGCGGAAGACGCATTCCGAGTTCTTTGCCGCGCCCATGATCATGTACACGTCGCGCGCACCGATCTTGCGGTGCAGCACCTGGACGTCGTTGCCGGGCGTGAAGTCGCGCGGGATCGATTTCGTGATTAGATCCGCCACCGCGTCATTCGTTTTGGCCGCCGCGCCCACGCCGCCCGACGCATTGGTCTGCGGGGCACCGGACTTGCCCTCGCGCGTTTCGGCCGCTGTCGCGCCAAAGATCTCCTTCACCTGCGTGTCCAGGGTGGCGTCCTGGCTGCCGATGCGGTCGCCGGCTTCGGGCAGCGGACCTGTGGCGATGACCACGCCGCCCGCGCGGAAGAAGGCAAGCGCCTTGTCGAGCGACGACTGCCGTATGGCCCGCATGGACGGCAGCACGAGCACGCGGTAGGCCTCGCCCGACACGCAAAGCTGCTTGTCCTGAATCTGCGCGCGGTCGAGCGACTCGACGTCGATGAAATCAAAGTCGATCCCGTGCTTCATGTAGTTTTCCGTGCCCGACTTGAACGCGGCGTCCACCAGGTCCTCGCCGCCCATGCCCGCCTCCAGCGGCGCGGTGGGATACATGACTGCCACGTCGCAGCGGTGAACGCCCTGGCTCAGCAGGTAGCTGAGCCGCTCGAAGTATTTCATGAACGAGCCCATGTGGTCCCAGTAGGGCATGCGCCAGTGGAAGCAGGGGGGCGCCCATTCCCAATATCCGCCGTGGGTGGTGTAGTACAGGCCGTGAAGGTTCAGCAGGCTCGCGCCGTAGAGGAAGTTCTTGCAGCTTGAATCGAAAATGGTGGCCGGTGTCGCGCCCCAGCCGAGGCTGTGGTAGCCCTCGAGCCACACGCGCGGCCGCTGGTACAGGTGCGCAATGGAGCTGGACACCTTGTCCTTGCGCAGGTCGGCCTTGCCGCCGGGCGTGTCGTGGCCCGGTGCGGCATACCAGCGCACGGAGCGGAAATAGTCGCCGAACTCGACCGGGTCGCCGCCGCGGCTGCCGGGGTCACAGGCGAACATGATGCCGCGCTTCCAGTGCCACTCAAAGATCGGGCGGAAGAAGCACTCCTGCGACAGCGTCACCATAACGTCCGAATAGTCGAGTCGGATCTTGGGCGTCTTCGGGCCGATGTCGAAGAAGAGCGCGGGCAGCACGGGCATGATGTCGTAGCCCTTGCGCTTCTCAAACTCCGCCGCAAAGCGGTCCGACCACAGCCAGCCGTTCACGCCGAAGTTCAACTCATCATTGAAGAAATAATTGAGCGCCTTGCCCAGATCGCCGGGACAATGGTCCGCGAAGGGCTGGAAGAACTTCTCGATGACCTTCTGCCCGGAGGCGGGGTTCATCGGGTCCAGCGAGCGCTCCGGCGAAGTGGACACGATGGCCACCACCTGCCATTTCCCGTCGGGCGGGGTCCATTCGAGGTTGCCGCCGCTGATGCGCGACAGCAGTGACAGCTCGGAACCCGGCACAATCGCCTTGTCGTTCATCTGGTAGGCGGTCACGCTGACAAAGTCGTCCGGCAGCTTCCACGTGAAGGGCTTGCCGCCCTCGGCGCGCTGCGTCTTCTTGTCCAGGCTTGATCCGCGCAGTGATCCGTCATTGATGCCAATCTTGTAGAAAAGATTGTCGTGGCCGGGCCAGTCGATGGTGTAGGTGCTCATGCCGATGCCCATGCCGCGCTTGCGGCATTCTCCGGTCATCCACGTCCAGAACTCCCACCATGCATCGGAAAAGATGGGCGGCTCCACCGGATAGGTCAGCATGCTTGGATCATGCGCGTAATTGATCTGCACCCCCGGAATGCCCGCCGCGTGCAGTTTGTCCAACTGCCACAGCAGCCGGTCCTTGTCCAGTGGGTCTCCCGTCCACCACCAGTAGGGCACCTCCCCGTAGCCGGGCGGCGGCGTTTCAAAGCCCTTCCGCGCGTCCAGCGCGGTGTCGCTCGACGGGAAACCCGCCGCATCCGCCGGGGGCGGCGCAAGCTTGGCGGGGTCGCCGAAATCCAAAGGGGACGCCGGTGCGGCCAAAGACCACAGCGCCGAGGCAACAATCAAGAATGCGCTCATTTGCTCACCTTCCGGTTAAGACAACAACGTCGTGCCGCTCAAGCACAACGTCAGTATACCCAAAATGGGGGCGCAGGGGCATACGGTGCAGCCTGAGGACATGCCATTTGTTCTGGCAGGACCTGCACGGTTATAACAATGACTCTTCCAAGTGAACATCGGCAGAATGGGAATTTCGTATGCAACAAGATTGGTGTGTGCTGGCCGTCGATCTCGGAACCTCCGGTTGCAAGACCGCGCTGGTCACCGGGCGCGGCGAGGTGCTCGACTGGGCCTTTGAGCCCGTCACCACCCTGTTCTTTCCCAACGGCGGCGCCGAGCAGCGGCCCGACGACTGGTGGGACGCCTTCCTCAAAACCTCCCGCGCGCTGCTGGCGCGTCACCCGGAACTGGTTGCCACTGTTGGCGCGGTTTGCTTCAGCACCCAGGGCGAGGGCACCGTGCCCGTCGATGCGGCGGGCAATGCGTTGGGCAACTGCATCCTCTGGATGGACACGCGCGGCGCCGAGCATCTCAAGCGCATCACCGGCAGCCTCGTGAAGATTGGGGGCTACAACCCCTGGCGGTTGATGCAGTGGATACGGCTGACCGGCGGCGCGCCCACGCCCACCGGAAAAGACCCCGCCTCGCACATGCTCTACATCAAACACGAGCAGCCGGACGTCTACCGCCGGACCCACAAGTTTCTCAACGTGCTCGACTACCTCAACCACCGCCTCACCGGACGCTTCACCGCCACGGTGGATTCCATTCTCACCTCCTGGGTCACCGACAACCGCGACCCGGACAACATCAAGTACAGCGCGCGGCTGTTGAAGTACTCGCAGATTGACGCGGACAAGTTTCCCGAGATTGTGTGCTGCACCGATGTCATCGGCACACTGACGCCCAAGGTCGCAGCCGAACTGGGCCTGCCCGAATCGGTTGCCGTTGTGGCCGGGTCCGTCGACGTGACCGCCGCCGCACTTGGCTCCGGCGCGGTCCGCGACTATGAGGCCCACCTCTACCTCGGCACCTCGTCCTGGATCGCCGCGCATGTGCCTTTCAAGAAGACCGACATCGCCACCTCGCTCGCCTCCGTGCCCTGCGCCGTGCCCGGCCGCCACCTGCTCATCGCGCTTCAGGCCACCGCCGGCGGCAACCTCGCCTTTCTCAAGGACAAGGTCCTCTACCACAAGGACGAACTGCTCCAGGAGGGGCAGGTGCCCGATGTGTACAAGATCATGGACCGCATCGCCGGGAAGGTGCCCGCGGGCAGCAACGGCGTGATGTACACCCCCTGGATCTATGGCGAGCGCGCCCCCATCGACGACCGCCACATCCGCGCGGGACTGCACAACCTCTCGCTCGAGAACACGCGCGAGGACATTATCCGCGCCGTCTACGAGGGCGTCGCCTACAATACCCGCTGGATGCTCAAGCCCGTCGAGAAATTCCTGGGCCGTTCCTCCGGGCCCATCCGCGTTGTTGGCGGAGGCGCATCGTCCAACGTCTGGTGCCAGATCTTCGCCGACGTGCTGGACCGGCCGATGCTCCAGGTCAAAGATCCCATCCAGGCCAACGTCCGCGGCGCGGCTTTCCTTGCCGCCGTGGGCATGGGCCAAATCCGTTTCGACGAAATCCCCGCCCTTATCCGGATAAGCGCCGAATACCAGCCCAACCCCGACACCCGCGCCGTTCACGACGCCCACTTCCGCGAATTCACCGAGATCTACAAACGGAACCGGGGCATTTACAGGCGGCTGAACGCAGGGCGGCAGAGGACAACGGATTAATTGGGGATTATCCGGAGGTTTTTCAAGGCCATCGCAAATGCCAGGGCAATCGCATTAAAATCCGACCGTCATATCGCTGCCAAGATTTCGAGCAGATAG
>CAIXUF010000908.1 GCA_903922535.1 Candidatus Hydrogenedentota bacterium | reverse complement strand
TGAGTGCGTGCGGCCGTGCCGCCGCTTTCATTGCGGAAGCCATGCTTCCGCCGCCGGGGCACGGCCCCGGCGAAGAAAAGCGGCAAAATGCCGCTTCTACGATAACCGCGTCATCTTGCCGTGTTTCTCTGGTTTCCGTTTGTCAGGCTTTGGCCTGCTGCTGGCGGATGAGGTTGAGCGCGCCGCCGGCCTTGTACCAGCCTATCTGCGCCTCGTTGTAGGTGTGGTTGACCTGGAAGGACACTTCCCTGCCGTCGCCATGGCGCAGCACCACGGTGAGCGGCACGCCGGGCGTGAAATGGTCCAGTCCGAGAATGCTGATCGCGTCGTCTTCCTGCACCTTTTCGAAATCGTCCGGATCGGCGAAGGTGAGCGCGAGCATGCCCTGCTTCTTGAGGTTGGTCTCGTGGATGCGGGCGAAGCTCCGGACGATCACGGCCTTGACGCCGAGATGGCGCGGTTCCATGGCGGCGTGCTCGCGGGAGGATCCTTCGCCATAGTTCTCGTCGCCCACGACGACGGTGCCGATACCCGCGGCCTTGCAGTCGCGGGCGGTGGCCGGAACTTCACCGTAGGTGCCGGTCAGGGGATTCTTCACCGAATTCACCTTGTCGGTGAAGACGTTAATCGCGCCGATGAGGCAGTTGTTCGAGATGTTGTCGAGATGGCCGCGGTACTTGAGCCAGGGTCCCGCCATGGAGATGTGGTCGGTGGTGCATTTGCCCTTGGCCTTGAGCAGCAGCCGCAGCCCCGTCAGATCGCCCGCATTGGCCGCAAAGGGCTCCAGCAGTTGCAGGCGGCTCGAATCGGGCTTCACCACCACCTGCACGCCGCTGCCGTCCGCGGCCGGGGCCGCGTAGCCCGGGTCGTCGCAGGCGAATCCCTTCTTGGGCAGTTCGTCGCCGGCGGGCGGGTCCAGTTTCACGGCGACGCCGTCCTCATTGACCAGCGTGTCCACCGCAGGATTGAATCCGAGATCACCGGACAGGGCCAGCGCGGTCACCAGTTCGGGCGAGGCCACGAACGCGTGGGTCTTCGGGTTGCCGTCGTTGCGCTTGGCGAAGTTGCGGTTGAACGAGGTGACGATGGTGTTGGGCGCGTCCGCCGCACCGTCGCGGTGGCGGGCCCACTGGCCGATGCAGGGACCGCAGGCGTTGGCAAGCACGACGCCGCCGATGGCCTCGAAGTCGGCCAGCAGCCCGTCGCGCTCCAGCGTGTGGCGGACCAGTTCCGAACCGGGCGTGATGGTAAACTCGGCCTTGGCGCGAATCTTCTTCTCTTTCGCCTGCCGCGCGATGGAGGCGCAGCGGGACATGTCCTCGTAGGAGGAATTGGTGCAGGAGCCGATCAGGGCCACTTCGACCTTCTCGGGCCAGCCCTCGGCTTCCAGCTTCTCCCTCATCCGGGACACGGGCGTGGCCAGGTCGGGCGTGAACGGCCCGTTGAGGCGGGGCTCCAGCGCGTCCAGGTCGATCTCAAGAATCTGGTCGTAAAAACTGACCGGATCGGCGTAGACCTCCGGGTCGGGTCGGAGATGGGCGGCCACCCGGCGTGCCGCGTCCGCGATTTCGGCGCGGCCGGTGGCCTCCAAATAGCGTGCCATCGCGTCGTCGAACGCGAACACGGACGTGGTGGCGCCGATTTCGGCGCCCATGTTGCAGATCGTTCCCTTGCCGGTGCAGGAAAGGCTTTCGGCACCCTCACCGAAATACTCGACGATTGCGCCCGTGCCCCCCTTCACGGTCAGAATGCCGGCCACCTCAAGAATGACGTCCTTGGCGGAGGCCCACCCGCTGAGCTTTCCCTTGAGGCGCACGCCGATGAGTTTGGGAAACTTGAGTTCCCAGGGCATGCCGGCCATCACATCGACCGCGTCGGCCCCGCCGACGCCGATGGCGATCATGCCAAGGCCTCCCGCGTTGGGGGTGTGCGAGTCGGTGCCAATCATCATGCCGCCCGGAAACGCGTAGTTCTCAAGGACGACCTGGTGGATAATCCCCGCGCCGGGCTTCCAGAAGCCGATGCCGTATTTGTTGGACACGGAGGCGAGAAATTCGTAAACCTCGCTGTTGACGCTCAGCGCCTTGGCAAGGTCGGCCACGGCGCCGGTTTCGGCCTGGATAAGGTGGTCGCAATGGACCGTGCTCGGCACGGCCACTTTGGGCCGTCCGGCGGACATGAACTGCAACAGCGCCATCTGTGCGGTGGCGTCCTGCATGGCCACGCGGTCGGGTGCGAAATCCACATAATCCCTGCCGCGCTTGAACGCCCCCTCCGGGGTGCCGTCCCACAAATGGGCATACAGGATCTTCTCAGCCAGGGTCAGGGGCCGCCCCACGGTCTTGCGCGCCGCGGCGACGCGCTCTGCAAACCGCTCATAGATGGCCAGAATCATGTCCGCATCGAATGCCATGTAACCTGTTCTCCTTTCGCGGAATACAGCCTGTGCTGTCCGCACTATATCCGCTCTTCTCACTGAGGAAACACCTTCCAAAGAGGGTGTAATCCTCATATTAGCATATTGAATCCAGACCGGTGAAGGTTGAAAACCCCGGATCTTGTCGCAAAACCTCCGAAAAAGTCCCAGCCCCCGGCTTTCCAGAACCCAGACCCTATGCCCTAAACCCCCTCCGCAGGCCGAATATCGCGGATGAGCAGACTGATGGGGGTGTCGGTGGAGTAGTTGCTGAATTGCGGGGTGAAGGCGACATCGACTTGTGCGGGGAGGGATTCGGTGAGGAAACGCTCGGCCATACGGTACCAGATGGCGCTAAAGACAGTGCCGCCCTGCCGCAGGGTCATTTTGACGTGCTGGTCCTTGAGTATCCGGACGGAACTAAGGTCGATTTCCGCCGCCATCGTGGCAAAGAGCGGGGACGGGTTGCCCTGTCCGTAGGGTTCTAGCTGTTCGAGCGTCTTGAGCAGGGCCTGGTCAATCTCGCTGAAGGCGGTGATGGCATCCACGGCGAGTTCGGGCACCAGCGGGCCGGTGCCAAGCTGCGCCAGCGCGGCCCGCTCGAAGCGCTCGCGAAACGCGCCCAAGTCCTTCGCAAGAAGGGTCATGCCGGCCGCGGCGCGGTGCCCGCCGAACTTCACGAGCAGATCCCGGCATTCGTTGAGCGCGGCCATCATGTCGAAACCTGCGGCGGCGCGGGCCGAACCGCGGGCCATGCCCTCATCGTCGATGGACAGGATGATAACGGGTCGGTGGTAGCGCCCAAGCAGCCGCGAGGCGACGATGCCAATGACCCCGGCATGCCATTCTTTTCGCGCGACCACGATGGAGCGGTGGTTGTCCGTGAAGAAGGCGTCCAACTCCTCGACGGCCTCGTCGTGGATGATCTTTTCTATTTCCCGCCGTTCCGCGTTGGCGGCGTCGAGCACGGACGCGATTTCGCGGGCCCGGTCGGGACACTCGGTCATGAGCAGGTCGAGCGCGACCCGGGCGTCGTCGAGACGGCCCGCGGCGTTGAGGCGGGGGCTGAGTTGGAATCCTATCTTCTCGGAAGTCACGTCGCCCAAGTCGAATGAGGA
>CAIXUF010000907.1 GCA_903922535.1 Candidatus Hydrogenedentota bacterium | reverse complement strand
TCTATCGCACCCAAGGCTTCGGCCCCTACTGCTGGCTCTGCTACGCCGTCCCCACAGAAAACCAACAACGAAAGGCAAACCCCATGCCCATCGAAACCGCCACCGAAGACGAAGCCATCCAGGCCATCATAGATCGCACCGCGCTGCGCATCCCCACAACAAACCACGTCATCTTTGCCGGCCGTATTACGTCCGAGCCTAATGTGCGCGGCATTGCCGGGGAGTTGGCTGCCCGGTTCCAGGTCGCCAACGAAGATCCAGTTCACCCTGCATATTCGGATGTCATCATGCGCGGCCCTGCCGCCGAGTTCTGCAGACAACTGCATGCCGGCCAGGCTGTGGTCATTGACGGACGCATTGGACACAAGGTGCTCGGCTCCAACTGCCTCGTCACCTTCATCGTCGCCACCTTCATAGAGCCCCTGCAATGAACACGGCGCGCCCCCTCCGAACACGCCTCATCGGCGCCATCCACGCCGCCGCCACCAAGGCCGGCATCGACCCCGACACCCGCCGCACCCTCCAATGCGACGAGACAGGCAAGTCAAGCTGCGCAGACATGACCGAAAACGAGCTGAGACGCGTCCTGGAGCGCATCAGCCCCAACCAGCGCAACAACACCGACCCCCACCGTCATTGCGAGCCCAGCGCGGCAATCTCACGCCCCCGCAGGCCCGTCCCGCAGAAGGACAAGGCCGCACTCGTCCGAAAAATCTACGCCCTCCTCGGCGACCGACCCGTCGCCTACGCCGAAGGCATCCTAAAACACATGTTCAAAGACAAGGCCCCCGAGAAACTCGAATGGGCCACACCCGACCAACTCTGGCGCGTCGTGTGCGCCCTCGAGTACAATGCAAAACGACGGAGGAAGCACACATGATCGGAGGAATCGTAGAAACCCTGCTCGACGAGGGCATACCCATCCAGGACATCGAGCGCCTGCTCAACGCCTTCGGCGGCCTGCCCCTCTACATCCCAAAATCCTTAGACCCCAACCATCCCATCGCCGCGGAAGCCGGCACCGTCCTCGCCGAAACCCTCAGCGCCATCTACGGCGGAACACAGCCCGTCATTCCCACCGGCGAGGAGCTTCACCGCCAGCGCATCAGCCTCGAAGTGCGCGGACTCGCAAAGAAGGGGCACAACGCCCACGAGATCGTCCGCGAATGCAGGGCCGACGGCCACAAATTGCATTTGCGCCAGGTATACCGTATCCTCTCCCGCATGGACGCCGCTGACCGGCCCCCCAAAGAAGACCCAAGGCAGCAATACCTGCCCATGCCCTGATTCACTCGTTGTGGCGTGGCTTCCAGACCACGCCACGCTTCCGACCTGTTGTGGCGTGGTTTCCAGACCATGCCACGCTTCCGACCGAAGGTCTTCACCCTTCACCCTTCACCCTTCACCCTTCCCCCTTCCCCCTGTCCATGTCATTCTTACAAGGTAGGCGTTCTGGACGACAAAAACAAAATAAACACTGGCGGAACCTACTATGAACAAGACCGCCCCCATGAAAATAGCGAACACTATTTCCTGGCGGCGAATTTCCTTGAACCTGTCCATTT
>CAIXUF010000906.1 GCA_903922535.1 Candidatus Hydrogenedentota bacterium | reverse complement strand
GGTCCGCCCAAAAGACGATTCGGTCGGGGGGCTTCACGCCATTGCAGGCAAACTCCAGAAGGAAGGCGGCGGGGCGATATTGCCCCCGCCAACGATCCGCTATGTCGATTCAGTTCCGGTTGGGCAGAACAGTTGGCACATAACGCCGGGACATCTTATCGCCACGGCGCCCGCGTTCATTCCTGACGTGCTGTATGACGTTGGTTATGTCCCGGTGTGGCAGAACCGGACCCGGAGCATCTGGCTTACCTTCAACATTCCGGCCGATGCGGAACCGGGCGAGTACAAGGGAGATGTCAAGGTATTCACCAACGAGGAATCATCCATCGTGCCCGTAACGCTGCACGTGCACAATGCGACCGTGCCGGCGAAGCGGAATTTGAAAGTAACCAACTGGGTTTATCTTGACCCCATGGCCCGATGGAACGGCTGCGAGATGTTTGATGACCGCTTCTGGAGCTTTGCCAAGAAGTACGCGGAGAACATGGCCTCACACCGCCAGAACATGATCATGACCTCGCTCTACAATTTCTATTCGGGTGCGCACCTGCTTCGCTTCTCCGCCGACGGCGACAAATTGGTGGTGGATTTCACCGACTTTGACCGCTGGGTGAGCATCTTCCTGGACGCCGGATTTGACTATATTGAGGGCAGCCATCTCGGCTGGATTGACGGCACCGTCTTCTGTTGGGACATCAAGGACGGCAAGGTCGTTCAGGAAAGCCACCCCGCCGACTCACCGGAAGCGGAACATTACCTGTCGCAGTTCCTGCCGGCATTGCAGGCCCACCTTGAGGAGAAGGGGTGGATTGACATTTACTACCAGCACATGCGGGACGAGCCGTCCGATGAATTCCTGGCGCTGTACGACAAAATGATGGCCATGCTGCCCAAGTACGCTCCGCGACTCAAAACGATCGAGGCCACCCACAGCATGAAGGTTCATGCTCCCACCATCGTGGTACCCCTGCTGTCGGACTTTGGGGCCAATTACGATTTTTACAAGAAGGCACAGGACGAGGGGCAGGAAGTATGGTTCTACGCCGCCTGCGGCCCGAACGGATCCTATGCGAACCGTTTTCTGGACATCCATCTCCTTAAAGTGCGCTATGCGCACTGGATCAACTTCAAGTACAAGGCCTCTGGCTACCTCCACTGGGGATACAATTTCTGGGGATTGCTTTCGCCGTACTCCGAAATCCACATGACCTGGGCCGTCGGCCCGCTTCCTCCGGGCGATTCCTATATTGTCTATCCGACCCCGCAGGGCGTGCTCGACTCGATTCGCTGGGAGGCCATGCGCGACGGAATCGAGGACTACGAGCTGCTCAAGCTGCTGGAAGCCAAGAACCCGGACGAAGCGGCACGCATTGCCGCATCCGTCATCAGCGACTTTGACCAGTATGACATGGATGTGGGCCATTTCAGGGCGGCACGGCTCGCGCTTCTAAGCGCCTTGGAGCAGTGAATATCGGCATCAAGCAAGCCGTGCCCCATGGGCATCGGCAAGGAGACCAGTCATGCACAAGATGAGCAGAAGACAATTCATGCAGGTGAGTTCGGCGGGCAGCGCGGCATTGGGTGCCGGATTGCTGGCCCAGGCGGCGCCGGACGACCAGCCCGCCCCGGCCAAGCCGGGGGGCGACGCATTCATCGACCGCATCGCCTTCGGGCCGTGGATGAACGACACGCGCATGGCGCCCATGCCCTTCTCGGGATGGCCGCCCGACGCCTTTGACGATATCACGGTCGAGAGCATTATCAAGACCTTCGACCTGAACCAGGCCTTCGGCTACAACATCTACGACATCTTCGGCCTCTTCGCCACCTACGGCTGGCCCGAGGACCTGGAGAGCGCCGCCACGCCGGAACGCGCCGCCCGCGTGCGCACCCTCGTCAAGGCGGCCCACGACCGCAATATCAAAATCATTTGCGGCATGGGCGTGTACAGTTGGGGCTTTGACGAGATCATCAAGAAGCATCCCGAGGTGGCCGGGGTAAACCAGCAGTATCCAAACGAGCACGTCATGTGCGGTTCCAAAGAAGATTCGTGGAAATGGCAGCAGAAACTCGTCGACTTCATGTTGAAATGGGAATTGGACGGTTTCCACCTCGAGGCCGCCGACCTCGGACGCTGCACCTGCCCCGACTGCATGGCCAAATGGCCCAGAAACCCGGACTACTTCTGCGAGATTTCCTCGCGCACGGCAAAATACATCCGCGAGAAGATGCCCAACGCCTACATCCTGGTGACCACAATCAGTTGGGCCGACTGGAACACGGGCTTCACCGAGCAGGACAAGGACTCACTGGTTGAACTGAGCAAGAGTGTGGACTGCATTTTCGATCAAGGCCACCATTCCTGCTACATCCGTCCGCCCGAGCGCAAGCCCTTTATTGAGCGGCTGCACAGCCGTTTTGGCACCTCGGGCGGGCTGTGGGTCTATCCGACCTACACGTGGGATCGACTCCAGTGGTTCCTGCCGTATCCGAAACAGACGGGCACGCACATGAAGGAGTTGTTTGCGGATGGCGGCCGGGCTGTCATGTACTATCAGGGCCCGCCCAACAACCCCGGTGTCGAGATCAACATCGCCTTCGGCGGGCAGCTCATGTGCAATCCCGCCAAGAGCGTTGAGGAAAACCTTGCCGCCGTACTCGAGCGCCTGTACAAGCCCAAATCCCCCGCCGCCCTGGGAAAACTCGTGTCCATCGTGCGCGCCGCCGAGGACGCCTATTTCAACAGCATGGAGTGGGACGACAAACACTTGTACCTCAAGGGCAACAAGCTCTTCCCCGGTCCGGGCGAACTGCACCTGTCGCGCCCCATCACCGGGCTCTACGGAACGCCCGACTACATCCTTGAACCCCAGCTCAGCTTCGAGGGGCGCAAGGCGTACAACATCGGGCTGGAGGCGGCGCTGAAAGACGCCTACGCCGTCGGCGACCAGTTCGAGGCGCAGGACAAGATGACCCGGTTGCAGACGGCCCTGCTCAACACTTTGATGATGGTGCGCACGGCCGTCTCCACCCAGCAATGGGAGGAGCAACAGGAGAAAGATCGGAAAAAGGCCTAGCAGGTTTGGCGTGAATACCCCGAAGAGCCCCATGAAATTGCCCGGCAAGGGTAAGAACCGTCCTTTCCGGGGCGAAAGAGCCGTTTTCCGAAGGGCAGATGAACTTCCTCCGAGACAAAGCGGGGATGAGGATCGGCGGTTCTCTGCCCATCAGCATCGGACTTTCCAAAGGGAGAAGAAAACGACGGATTTCACGGCCCCCCAACATTCCGCCGCCTTCCTTGAAAAAACAACCCGAAACGCAGGAGCGATTGTCCTGCCGCGAGTATGGCACAGTCCCTCATATAAAACAGTGCATTGAGCCTTCCTTTCGCCGTCGAACTAGGGTATACTGGTTTGGTGGAGCGCAGGAGACGCGAAGCATTATCCACCCGGTTCTCCCCTCCAGAGGTTGATTTATTGAGCTTTGACGCGCGCATGAAAACCGCGGAATCCATCCTAAACACGCTGCACCAGCCCGTGCTGGTCTTGGACGGGATGCTGCGGACCCGCATCACCAACCCCGCGTTCTTTCGGGCGTTTGGGATCGGCCCCACCGGTTCTGAGGTGGACTTTATCGAATCGTTCGTCTCGGGGGACGCCTGTGAACCGCCATTGCGGGTGATTCTTGAGCCCCTTGCCCGAAATGGCACGGAAGTGGAGGGGGCCGAGACCCGGTGCACATTGCCGACGGGCAGGCAGGTGTTTCTGCTGGTGAACGCCCAGCGGATTCGCGCGGCGGGTCTGCCCGAGATGATTCTTGTGGAACCACGGGATATCAGCAAGAAGAGGGAGGCGGATCTGCGCATCCGGGCGTTGAACGAGGCGCTTGAAAAGCATGCGGCCACTGTGGAGGCGGTGAACAAGGAGCTTGAGTCGTACAGCCATTCCGTGTCGCACGACCTGCGCACGCCCCTGCGTTTTGTGAACAGGATTGCGCATGTGCTGCTTCACGCGCCCGGGGAGCCGCTCTCCAAGAACGCCGCGGACCAGGTGAACATGATCCTGCAGGCCACCGGTGAAATGGCGCAACTGATTGAGAGACTGCTGGTCTTCTCCCAGGCAAGCCGTGTGGCCCTGAAAAGACGCCGCATGGACCTGCGGCGGCTCTTTCAGGAAGTGGTGAAGGAGCTGCAGCACGCGCAGGAAGGTTTCGTTGTTGAGATCGTCCTTGAGGAGATGGCGCCGTGCCAGGGCGACCGAACGCTCCTGAAGGAGGTCGTGGCGAACCTGCTGACGAACGCCCTCAAGTTCACGCGGCGGCGTGAAAGCGCGAAGATTACGGTCGGCTGCACGGAGACGGACGGTGAAACCGTTTATTTTGTCCGGGACAACGGCGTGGGCTTTGACATGGGCGACGCGGACCTCCTGTTCGTTCCGTTCAGCCGGCTTCGCAAGTCGGCCGAAGTTGAAGGGACTGGAATCGGTCTGGCGCTTGTCAAGCGCATCATAGAGCGGCACGGCGGCCGGATATGGGCGGAAAGCGAAGTCGACAAGGGGGCAACATTCTACTTTACGCTGGGCAGTGAACCGGTCGGGTAGCACACAACCCGCCAAAGGACCAAAAAGTTTGACTACGGTTGCCAAGACCAAGATTCTGCTCGTTGACGACGACCAGAAGATTTTGCGGGAGATTCGGTCTCATCTGGAGAAGCTCGGCTATGAGGTGTCCAGCGCTGAGGACGGAGCCTCCGCGCTGAACCTTGCCAACTCCACGTTGCCGGATCTTGTGGTGCTGGACATCAACTTTCCAGAGTCCAGCACATCAAGAAGACTGACCGTGGACGGCATTGAGGTGCTTCGACGGCTGCGCGAGTCGGGCAACGTTCCGGTGCTCATGCTGAGCGCGACGAACATCGCGTCCGTGAAGGTGATGGCGCTGAGCATCGGGGCGGACGATTATGTGTCCAAGCCCTTTGACATTCAGGAATTGGGCGCGCGGATTGAGGCGATTCTGCGCAGGGCCGGACAGGAGTCGCCGGGGGAGCGGGTGCTGAGTTTCCGCCGTTTGCGGCTGGATCCCGGCGAACGGCGCGTCTGGAAGGACGGCGAACCCGTTGATCTGACTGGAATTGAGTTTGACATCCTCTACGCGCTGGCCCGGCGTCCCGAACACGTGTTCACCCGTGAAAAACTCATTGAACACGCCTGGAAGGACAGCAGCTTCTGCGTTCCGAAGGCGGTGGACGTCCATATCGGGCATATCAGGAAGAAGCTCGAGGATAATCCCTGCCGCCCCGTCTTTATCGTCACCGTGCGCGGCACCGGTTACCGGTTCGAGGACGCGGCGGTCTAAGCGGGCCCCTCAAGCGCGCATCCCGGAACGCCACATCTGGAGACTCCTGTCAATAGGGGTATAGCCTGTGCCCGGCGCTCCCCCGACCATCGTGTCTTTACCAAAACTTTACCAAAACTTTACCAAAGGCATGTCTGAACTTCATCTTGGAGGGGTATCCTTTCTGCGTGGAAACGTAATAGAAGTTGTTGACACCCCTTCCGGGCAGATGGAAACGATTTTATGACGAACGATGAAACGGTGGATATTCTTGTGGTGGAAGACGGCGTGAGCGAGCGGGCCACCATCGTGGAGGTCTTGCAGGCCTCTGTTCCCGAAGCAACCATTGTCGCCGTTCACGACGGTTTGGCGGCACTGGACTTCCTGTTCGCCCGCGGCGACTGGGCGGACCGTGCCGGGGCGGATCCCCCCAGGCTGATTCTCCTCGATTTGGCGCTGCCGGGGGCGGACGGCTTCTCCATACTCGGCCAAATACGGTCACTCGACGCGGACAACGCGCTGACGCTCACCCCCGTGGTCATATTCAGCGACTCCCAAGACGCCGGCAACATCGAGAAAAGCTATCGATGCGGCGCGAACAGCTACATCATGAAACCGTTGAGTTTCACTGATTTTCAGGCTGTCGTGGCCTCCGTTGGCCAATACTGGATGACCCGCAACAGGGCGTTTTTCTGAGCCGCAGCGCCAAAAGGAGCACGAACGTGAACACTCTTGGGAAATTGACCGCGGTGTCGGCTGCGGCGTGTTTATGGGGATAGGTGCGCCCATGCCTGCAAAGAACATTCGTGCCGGGTCCAGGCGATTGGGGAACACATTGCCCGGGGAGAGTGCCGGGCCGGAGGGCAAGCTGTGACTGAAAAGGCCAAGCTCTCGAAATCGGAATTTCTTTCCAGCATGGGCTGCGAGCTTCGCGGCCCGCTCAATGCAATCCTAGGTTTCGCCCAGTTGATGGAGTCCGATTCCCCGCCCCCAACACCCGCCCAGACGGAAAGCATCGCCCGGATTCTCCAGGCAGGATGGCATCTGATCAAGCTGATCGATGAAGCGAGCGATCTGATTAAAACCGAGTCCGGGCATGCGGGGGTGCCGCAGGAACCGGTGTCGGCCACCACATCACGGGTCCAGAGCGGCACGCGGCGGC
>CAIXUF010000905.1 GCA_903922535.1 Candidatus Hydrogenedentota bacterium | reverse complement strand
CCGGCAAGAAGACCGTCGTGCTCCGCGGACGCGTCTTGGGCGCCTTGTCCGCACTTGCCCTGCGTATCCAAACAGACTCCCGGAAATGTCAAACTCTTACTGCCACCCCGGCAGAGCCGGGGGAACTCCCTTGGGGATTAGACTGCGCCTGTACCCGGCGGGATTCAAGTTTGTTCCACCAATCTGGGTGCTGGGCAGTCTTGGCGTACGTGTTTTCCGTTCGCCGGGGCCGTGTCCCGTCCGTGAAAAACATGGGCAAGATGCCCATGTCGCCGGAATGGCGGCATGGCTGCCGCTAAAGACCGGCTCTGTCTGCACCCCGTGCATCTACTGTGGTATAGTCTTGGCCGAATGAGCATATGCGGCAAGGCCATTCGCGTCCCGCCGCACCTGGAAGGAAAGGACAAATACACCCATTATGAGCACGTCATGGATACTTGTTTCTCCGGCTATTTTCCCCCCGCTGGACCCGGATTTCCGGCCCGCATCCCTGGCCAACCGCGCCTTCCGCGCGGCGGTGGCCGAGTCCGGCGGCGGTGTGCCGCTGGTCCTCGGACTGGAGCGCGGCGACGGATCGGTGTCGCGTTTTGAAACCGCCGTCTTTCCCGACGACCATCCGCGCGCCGCAGCCAATCTTCCCTATGCGGAGCGCCTGTTGAAGTTCCTGCTCTGGCAGCGGGGCGCTTGCACGGTGCATGTCGGCGGGCCGGTGTCGGTGACCGCCTACCTGCAGGACTGCTACCGTCCGGGCGGCGCGCGGGATTTTGATTATCAATTCATGGGCGACCGCGTTTATGAGAAGCCCTTCACCATCGTCTCCTGCGCGCCTGAGGCCGTACCCGCGGAGAACGAGACCACCCAGCCCCTGGGCCGCCATCTTGACGGCTGCCGCATTGGCTTTGACTTGGGCGCGTCCGACCGCAAGGTGTCGGCCGTAATTGACGGCGAGGCGGTGTATAGCGAGGAGGTAATCTGGGAGCCGGTGAAGCAGACCGATCCCGCCTACCATTACCGCGAAATCATGGCGTCCCTGCAGACTGCCGCCGCCAAAATGCCGCGCGTCGACGCCATTGGCGGCAGTTCGGCCGGCGTGTATGTCAACAACCGCGCGATGGTGGCCTCCCTGTTCCGCGGCATCCCGTCCGACCGCTTCCAGGAGGTGCGCGACATGTTTCCGCGCATCGGCCGCGAAATGGGTGTGCCCTTCGTCCTCGTGAACGACGGCGAGGTCACCGCGCTGGCCGGGTCTATGTCGCTGGAGGACAACGGCGTTTTGGGGGTGGCGCTCGGTTCCAGTGAGGCCGGCGGCTATGTGACGCTAGACGGCAACATCACGGGCTGGCTCAACGAACTGGCCTTTTGCCCGGTGGACTACAGTCCCGCCGCGGCGCTGGAGGAGTGGTCCGGCGACATCGGCGTCGGCGCGAAATACTTCTCCCAGCAGTGCGTGTTTCGTCTTGCGCCGAAGGCGGGCATTGAATTGCCCACCGGATGCACCGACGCCGAAAAGTTGAAATTCGTCCAGGAGAAACTCGCCGCGGGCCACGCGGGCGCTCGCCAGATTTGGGAAACGATGGGCGTGTACATGGGCTATGCCATCGCGCACTACGCCGATTTTTACGCAATCAGGCACGTGCTCATCCTGGGGCGCTGCACCTCCGGCGAGGGTGGCGACATTATCCTCGACGGCGCAATGAACGTGCTGCGGCGCGAATTCCCCGAAATCGCTGCCGCGGTAAGTATCCAGCTTCCCGACGAAAAGAGCCGTCGCGTCGGCCAGTCCATTGCCGCAGCCAGTCTGCCCGTGCTTTAATACCGCAGCGTGCCGAAACGCCCGTTCTTGTGGCGGGCGTGAGGCCGGAAAGTGCTGTCGTTCTCGTCATGCCCGCCGCAAGTGCGGACGCTACCATCTTTGCCGTGGAGAGTCTATGTATGAAACTGTCATTTGAGTCTGCTGAACTGTTCATCCCCGACGGGGTCGAGGAATCGGCCGCACTGGCGCGCACAACGCATCTGTGTGTGGCCGCCCACCAGGATGACATTGAGATCATGGCCTATGCGGGGATAATCGCCTGTTTTCAGCGCGATGATCGGTGGTTCACCGGGGTTGTGGTGACCAGCGGTTCCGGCAGTCCGCGCTCCGGCGTCTATGAGAAATACTCGGACGACGAGATGGTACAGATACGCCGCAAGGAGCAGAAAAAGGCAGCCACTGTGGGCGATTATGCCGCGCAATTCCTGCTGGATATGCCCAGTTCGGCAATCAAGGACGCGCACAACGGCGCCCCGGTCAATGATCTTGAGGCCATCCTGCGCGCCTGCCGGCCCGAAGTGGTCTACACGCACAACCTGGCCGACAGGCACGACACGCATGTCGGCGTCGCGCTCAAGCTGGTCGACGCCATCCGCCGCCTGCCCGCCGATGTGCGCCCGACGAAACTCTACGGCTGCGAGGTGTGGCGTGATCTTGACTGGATGACCGACTCGGACAAGGTTGTCTTCGACGCCACGGCGCACGAAAACTTGCAGGCCGCGCTGCTGGGCGTGTTTGATTCGCAGATTTCCGGCGGCAAGCGCTACGATTTGGCCACGCTTGGGCGGCGCCGCGCCCATGCCACCTATCATGCCTCGCACGGCGTCGATGCCACCACGGGCACGAACTTCGCCATGGACCTGACCCCGCTTGTGGCGGACGACTCGCTGGCCCCGCTCGACCTGGCGCGCGCCTACATTGATCGGTTCCGGATTGAAGTGGAATCCCGTTTCGGCAAACTAGGCCGCCTGTGACACTGTGCGGCCGGGGAAGGATGGACCGGATGTCCAAACACCTCTTCCTGATCCTGCTGGCCGCCGCCGCCGTGCTGGCTGCGGGCTGTGGCGGCCCCGCCACCGACGGTGCCCCGCGCGCGGTTGATCCGGGGCTGACAGAGTACATGCCTGACGCCAAACCGGAGAAGGGCGACTGGCTTACGCTGTGGCTGCCCGTGGAAATGCCCCATCTAAATCCGATCACCAGCACGGACGTGGCCGCCGACAAGATCATCACCAAGGTGTTCGATACTCTCTTGGACAGGGATCCGTATACCCAGGAAATGAAACCCTGGATCGCCGAATCCTGGGAAGTTTCCGACAACAAGCTTGTCTACACCTTCCACCTGCGCAAAGACGTGAAGTTCTCCGACGGCGTGCCGCTCACGGCAAAGGACGTGAAGTTCACCTTCGACAAGATCATGGATCCCAAGGTCGATGCGCCGCAGATGCGCAATTACTTCGTCGATGTCACCTCGGTGGATATGTTGGACGATTACACGGTGCGCTTTACCTGCGCGAGGCCCTATTATCTGCATGTCGTCATGATTGGCGGCACAGTGCCGATCATGCCCGAGCATATCTATGGAACCGGGGATTTCAACAACCATCCAAACAACCGCATGCCCGTCGGGTGCGGTCCCTACATGATGGAACGCTGGAAGACAGGGCTTGAGGTCGTGCTCGTGCGCAACCCCAATTACTTTGCCGGACAGGGGGGCAACGCCCCCCACTTCGACAGAATCATCTTTTCCATCATTACGGATGAAAACGCCGCATTCGTGGTCTGCAACCGCGGAGACCTTGACGAGAAGATACTGCTGCCCGAGGAATGGACGCGCCGCGCCAACACGCCGCACTTCATGAAGCGGTTCAACCGCTTTGCCTACAATTGGCCCGCGTACAACTATCTCGGCTGGAATCTGCGCAAACCGCAGTTTTCCGACCGCCGGGTGCGCACCGCACTCACCATGCTGATGGACCGCGGGGCCGTGCGCGACGACATCTACAAGGGACTGGCAAACATTATGGTGGCCGGGTTCATGCCCGGCGCGCCCGAGCACAACGACAAGCTTCAGCCGCTGCCCTTTGACCCAGCCAGGGCGACGGCCATGCTGGACGAGGCGGGATGGAAGGACTCAGACGGCGACGGGCTGCGCGACAAGGACGGCGTGCCCTTCCGCTTTGAGGCGATCACCACCAACCAGAGCCCGGTTGCCGAACAGATCCTCACGCTGTACAAGGAGGAGTTGGCACGCGCGGGAATTGAACTGGTTCTCCGCCCCCTGGAATGGGCGTCATTGGTGGACCGCGTGGACAAACGCGACTTTGACGCGGTGCTCATGTCCTGGCGGCTAACCCCAGACACCGACCCGTATCAGATCTGGCATTCTTCGCAGGCGGACAAAGGGTCGAACTTCATCGGTTTTGTGAACGCCGAAGCCGACCAGCTTATCGAACGCGCCCGCGTCAGTTTTGACCGCAACGAGCGCATCCGGCTGTATCACCGCTTCCAGGAGGTCATCTTTGAGGAGCAGCCCTGCCTGTTCCTGCTTGCCCCCAAGCAACTGCTGGCGGTGGACAAGCGCATCGAAGGCATCAAGATATACCCATTTGGCCTGCTCGACCGGGAGTGGCGCGATTGGTTTGTGCCCAGGACCCTGCAGCGTTACGGTCAGTGACGACTGTCGGCGGGACAACGGGGGTGACGGGAAGAAATGGAAATACTGTTGCGTTATTGTAAGCTGTGGTGTCCGCATTTCGTGGATGTTCACGGCCTGACGTCGGGCTGTGAACACCAGAGGGCGGCCGTTCAACGCGTGAAGGCAACAATTTCCGGGTCTGTGAATGGTCCTGCGGTGGGATTGCTCCGCGGGAACTACCAAGATGGCCAGTCGGAGGCGCCAAGAATGGGCGTTTGGTTAAAAAGTCTGAGGACGTGTTGGCCGCACGGGCGGAAGAAGGTTCAGCGAGCCTGCGCTTTGTGCAATGCGGCCTTGGATGACACCGTGGTGGTTGAGACGCCCGCCGGCGGCCTTCCCCGGTACGACCTGTGCTCCCACTGCGAGCATCATTTGTTTGCCCAGTGGGGAATCTCATTTCAAGACTACATGGACGGGCTGGATGTGCCCGTTGTCGTTACCGACGGGGACTTCGTGCTCAAGGCTGGAAACCGGGCGGCCTGCGCGCTGCTGGGCAAAGATATGGCTCAGATGGGCGGAATGCCCGGCGGAACGGTCTTTGAATGCGAACACGCGCTGCAACCCCACGAATGCGGCCGCACCGTTCATTGCAGCGGCTGTGTCATCCGGAACACCGTCACGAACTCCTACCTGACCGGCACTCCGCACATGCGCGTTCCGGCCACGCTGGATCGCGGAACCTCCGAAGGCAGGGTGACGGAACGGCTCCTGATTTCGACCCTGCTGCGGGACAATGTGGTGCTGCTCAAGCTGGAGAGGGACTCGGCTGATCCGGCGCAAGCGGCGCAATAACGGACACAACGAACAACACCCTTCTTCCGCAGATTACGCCTAACTCCATCTGCGGCTGACACGGTGCGCCCCCTATAATCAACCCCGAAACGGGGTTGAATGCAAACCCCGAGCGCCGCCAATGCTCTATTCTCATTCAACCCACGGGAATCCAATTACAAATTGGGGAATTCTCTGTGCCCTTCGTGCCTGTGGTTCAATGATGCTATTCCACCCCGTTCTGGCCTCAAAGTAGAAGCGGCATCCCTGTCGCTTTTTCCTGTCTTTTGCCAAGAGTACTTGACGGGGGGAGAATTGCGGTGTATAAAGATAAATGTCGAGGTGGCACGGGGGTTGTAGACATATAGTCGGTTTGTCATTTTGTGTGATTGACCGTGCGGATGTCCGGCAAGTCATACTCTTCGGAGGCGACGCCATGTATCAGCGAAAGACGGCCTGGATGTGGGGAGGAATATTCTTTCTCCTCGGGGGACTCGCCATCACGGGCGGCGGGCCGGTCTGGAGCGCCGCGGCGCAGGGCTGCGAACAGACGGTGACCTGGGCCTGGATGAAGGGTGCCTCCACGGTCAGTCAGGCGGGGATCTACGGCACACAGAGTGTCCCGGCGGCGGGCAACACGCCCGGCGCTCGCTTCGAGGCCAACTCGTGGACAGGCACTTCGGGAGCGATGTGGCTCTTCGGCGGCGTCGGCTACGGCGGTTCGGGGAGTGCCAGCTATCTCAACGACCTGTGGAAATACGATTCGTCCACCGGCAACTGGGCCTGGATGAAGGGCTCCTCGACGACCGGGCAGGCCGGTACCTACGGCACGCTCGGGACGCCGGCAGCGGCCAATACGCCCGGTGCGCGCTATGCCGCTGTCTCGTGGACCGACCCTTCGGGCAATCTCTGGCTTTTCGGCGGCTCCAACGAGTCGAATTACCTCAACGACCTGTGGAAATATGACCCCACCACCGGCAACTGGACTTGGATGAAGGGTGCCTCCACGCTCAACCAGCCCGGGACCTACGGCACACCCGGAACGCCGGCCGCGGCCAACACGCCCGGCGCGC
Source organism: Candidatus Hydrogenedentota bacterium (assembly GCA_903922535.1). The sequence continues at coordinate 219 of CAIXUF010000905.1, read as the reverse complement.
GCAATGCCGCGGTCTCGTGGACCGACAGTTCCGGAAAGCTGTGGCTCTTCGGCGGCCAAGGATCCGGCTACTTCAACGACCTGTGGAAGTACGACCCGGTCACGGGTAACTGGACCTGGATGAAGGGTGCCTCAACGCCTTACCAAGCCGGGACCTACGGTACGCTCGGGACACCGGCTTCCGCCAACACGCCCGGCGCGCGCTATTACGCATTCTCGT
>CAIXUF010000904.1 GCA_903922535.1 Candidatus Hydrogenedentota bacterium | reverse complement strand
TGCCCTGCAGTCGCAATGCCAAGGCCGCCAGGAGGATCGCTCCCAACCCAAGCCATTCCCAGAAGCCCCTTCCAAAACCCTTGTCCTTCCTCATGACTCTTCCCTTCCCATTCCGGCACTTCAAATGCGCTCAACGTGTTTGCGGGAAAGAAGTCATGGAGATGCGCCAACGGACACGCATACAGTGTTCGCCGGAAAGCTGCCACGTCTGCCGGCCTCTGCGGGCCGTTCCTTCCCCAACTTTTTTCTTTCGGCAACGCGCCTGCCTCAACGCGTTTCCGAACCAGTAACCCTATCGTAAAGAACCGTTCTGCCAATCGGTTCTGATAGATGTATAGCACTTGCCATGCCACATCAATATACAGGGAGGCGCCCGGCTGTAAAGCTTTGTATAAGAAGTGTTTCTGGACCATCCGCGCAGGTCTTGAGACACGAAAAGAAAGAGAACGGATTTACACAATCCCAAAGTGGGGCTCGCCTGTTTCCCAAAATGAGAATGCGCGGGGCGTGCTGTGCGCGAAACGCCTATATATGAGCATTAGGTACATTAATAATTTTTTTGGCATTATGGGCTGCTTTGAGGGCTGCTGTGAAAGCGGCAGACGACATGAATGTCATCCGCACACGTCCGATTCTTCAGACGGTGAAGCACTCGTCGAGGAGTGCACGCGGCTGTCCTGCGTGAAAGGCATGGCACACCCGCAGTATCGGCGGCCAGAGGGACATGGGTGGCATATGCCGCGTTGTGCTATTCTCTGTGCGCTCTGGATTCGCGGAACAACAGCCATGCACCCGGCGCTCTTCCTTAGATCCAAACGCGGCAAGGATTAGCAGCAGCATCCGTGTGTGACTGTTCCGCTCTGTTGCCCGCATTCGAGAGATGGGAATCGGACCCGCCGCGGTTCCCGGTCATGCTTTGTGTGCTTTCATTTGCGGCGTTGTATCCCGCAGCCTTTGTCGTTCGGGGACTGCCCGGCACTGTGCGGACAAACCTGCCCGTCAGCGTTCCAGATTCTGCGGTGACCGTTTGGGCCCATAAGGATGAGGCGTGTTTTGCGTAAACCCATTGCCGTCATAGCGGTTCTTCTTCTGGCGACGGGCGCGGCGCTGTTTCTGACGCGGGTGCCGCGGCAGTCCCCCGGCAGCGTGCCCGCCCAACCGCCGGAGCCGCCGTCCAACCAGAAGCCCAATATTGTGTGGGTGCTGCTGGACGCGTGCCGTTCCGACCATCTCTCCTGCTACCGTTATGACCGCGCCACTTCCCCCGTCATTGACGGCCTGGCAAAGGCCGGCGTGCTCTTTGAGAACAACTACGCGCAGGGCTTGTGGACCAAGCTGTCGGTTCCCGCCTTCATGACCGGGAAGTTTTTTCCCGTATCCTGCCTTGATTTTGGCGGGGGTGACAACGTGCCGCGCGTGGTTCCCCCAACGGAGAAGCTGCTCCCCGAGATTCTTCGGGAAAACGGCTATGACACGCTGTGTGTTTCGGCGCACCCCTACATTTCGCCGCGCAGCAGACTTTACCGGGCCTTTCAGAACAGCACCCTTGTGCCCAGTCCGGACCAGTATCCCAGCCCGTCGCTTGCCCAAATGCTGCCTGCAATTGAAACGGCGCTGAACACGCGCGCCCCTTCCACGGCGCCCGTCTTTCTCTACGTTCACGCCATGGACACCCACTTCCCCCACCGGGGCGTCGGCGACTGGGCGACCGCGGGGTTCAGCAGCGGGAACATCAAGGACGGAACGCCGACCGAGAAGAGCGGCTGCAAGTTCAGCCCGGAAGAGCAGGCCTGCCTGCGCGACATGCATGACGCATCCATCCAGCAGGCGGACCACGCCATTGGAATGCTGAACGCCCTGCTGAAACAGCGCGGACTGGACAGGAACACCCTGTTTGTGGTCTGTTCGGACCATGGCGACCTGCTGGGGGAGGATGGAACCACCTGGGGCCATGAAACCATTGCCGACCCGGTGCTGCGCACCCCCCTGGTCATGTCGGGGCCGGGGCTCCCGGCCGGCAGGCGTGTTGCGGGGCTCACCCGGTGTGTCGATATTCTGCCGACACTGCTCGAACTGACCGGCGTGACCAGCGATGCGGCCATGCAGGGCGTCAGCCTGATGCCGGTCATCCGGGAAGAAAAGCCCGAGACCGGTGAGCCGGTGTTTTCCCGCGCAGGCATTTACGAGGCAGGCGGCACGTTTATGCTCATCGACCGCGAACACCGCTGCGAACACGATGTGGAAAAGGACACAGACCGGTTTGTCCCGGCGAACGCGTCGGCGGGGCATGAGCCCGTCGGCATTCCCGAGGCACTGGCCGGGCAGTATCGCGCCGTAATGGAAACCCGTGTGCTCCCGCTGTGGAGCGCCTATACGGCGCTGCCGTGCCTGTACCGCCATTTCGACTTCAAGAAGCAGTTCGATCCGGCATGGATAACCCCTGCCGAAGCCGTCACACTGTCAGCGGCAGATGCGCCCGGCCCGGCCGAGATCGCCGACAACCGCTGGTCCTTTGCCGGTGGAACGCTTTGGGCGGCGAATTGGGCGGAGCAGGCGCCGCCCATCACCCTGAATCTCGATGTGGAGCCGGGCACCTATCAGGTGTCGGTATGGCTCAACGGCAGGAAGGACCTGATGGGCCATGCCGGTTCCTCGGTAATTGCGGAGGTGAAGGGCGCGGCGCCGGTGGAAGCCACCTGGACCGAATCGCTGCAGGCGGCATCCTGGGTGTATTCCTACGAAGTGGCACAGGTGGCGCTTCCCGACGGGCACTGCCAAATCACTCTTCTCCCCGGCCAACGGGAGTACTGGTCCGCCGTTTGCGGGGTGGGTCTCGTTCGCGCCGACGGCGGGTCTGTCCGGAACGATGGGGGCGCTTCCGGCGAGGAACACCGGGAACAGCTCAAGGCGCTGGGCTACGTCAATTAGGGCCTGGTTGGCGGCACGGCATGGCCGCATGATAGATTCTCAGCGAACAACGAACCGGTCCGACACGGAGACAGCATTGCGTATCTTGTTCCTGTGCCAATATTTCCCCCCCGAGCCGGGCGCGCCCGCGGCGCGCACCCATGAGCACGCGCGCGAATGGGTGCGGCGGGGACACGACGTCACCGTCGTGTGCGGGCTGCCGCACTATCCCGAGGGTGTGGTGCCGCCGGCCTACCGGGGGCGGCTGCTGTTCGTGGAGGAGGTTGACGGCATCCGTGTGCTGCGCTGCTGGCTCTTCGCCACGGCCAACCGCGGCGCCGCCCTGCGCAGCCTGTCGTTCGTGACCTTTCTCCTCACGGCAACGCTCGCGGCACTGTTCAGGGCCGGCCCCTGCGACGTGGTCGCCGCCACCTCGCCGCAGATGCTCTGCGGTCTGGCAGGATGGATTGTCGCCGCGCTCAAGCGGCGGCCCTTCGTGCTGGAGGTGCGCGACCTGTGGCCCAAACAAATCGTGGACCTGGGTGTGATTGCCAACCCGATCCTCGTCCGGCTGCTCTACCGCCTGGAACGCTTCCTCTATTGCCGCGCGCGGATTATTGTCACCGTGGCCCCCGCCGCGGCGGAGGACATCATTGCGCGCGGCATCCCCCGCGAAAAAGTGCGGACCATTCCCAACGGGGTTGACCTCGACTTCTTCAAGCCCGACGATCGGATGAATGAGGTCCGCGAACGGCAGGACTGGGGCGACCGCTTTGTTGCCCTGTACATCGGCGCGCACGGGCTCTCCCAGGGGCTGGAGGTGGTGATCGACGCGGCGGAGCGGCTGAAGGAACGCAAAGACATCCTGTTTGCCTTCGTCGGCGCAGGCGCGCGCAAGGCCGCGCTCATGGCCATGGCCCGCGAAAAGGGACTGCAGAACGTCCGCTTCCTGCCCGCCGTGCCCAAGGCATCCATGCCGGGGCATTACGCCGCCGCTGATCTGTGCCTCGTGCCGCTGCTCAAACGCGACGTGTTCCTGACCAACATTCCCAGCAAGATGTTCGAGATCATGGCCTGCGCGCGGCCCATCGTGCTCGGCGCGAAAGGCCAGGCGCTGCAACTGCTGAACGCGTCCGGCGGGGGCGTCGCCGTGCCGCCGGAAGATGGCAAGGCGCTGGCAAAGGCCGTTGCGGACATGGCCGACAATCCCGCCGTCGCCCGCCGCTACGGCGAGCTTGGGCGCAACTTTGCCGAAGCCCATTTCAGCCGCGCCGACCATGCCAGGGAGTATCTGGAGGTGCTTGCGGCGGTGTGCGCAACGGAAAGGAAGAGTTGAACCACAGGGCAAAGAGGCACACAGAGGAAACGGGGAAGGCATTTCTTTTTCACTTCACCCT